>DATIPP010000248.1:0-4348 GCA_035471825.1 Gammaproteobacteria bacterium | reverse complement strand
ATTCGATTGATCACGTATTTCCTGGTCAGCTGGATCGGCATGCTCGGAGGCACAATTGTTTACGTCAATGCCGGCACACAACTCGCACAGGTAGAATCACCCGGCGATATACTTTCCTTCGACATCATCCTTGCATTCACCCTGCTGGGGATTTTCCCGTTACTGGCCAAAAAGCTTGTCGAATTCATTCGTGCCCGCCGCGTGTATCGGAAATATGACAAGCCGTCGAAATTCGATCGCAACCTGGTCGTAATCGGCGCCGGTTCCGCTGGCCTGGTGGCGGCCTATATTGCCTCGGCGGTCAGAGCCCGCGTGACGTTGATCGAGAAAAACAAAATGGGTGGTGACTGCCTGAATACCGGCTGCGTGCCGTCGAAGGCGCTGATCCGTTCCGCCAGGTTCATATCGCTTGTTAAACGTGCCAGTGAATTCGGTTTCAAATCGGCGAGCATCGATTTCGACTTTGCCGATATCATGGAACGCGTTCGAAGGGTGATTACAACGATCGAGCCGCATGATTCCGTGGAACGCTATACAGAATTGGGCGTTGAATGTATCCAGGGCGAGGCACGTATTACCTCGCCCTGGTCGGTGACCGTCAACGACCGGACGCTGACGACGAGGAACATTATAATTGCAACCGGTGCGAATCCCTTTGTTCCTCCGATCAAGGGCCTGGATCAAATGCATTACTATACCTCGGACACGATATGGGAATTGCGCGAGTTACCGGAACGGTTCGTGGTGTTAGGAGGCGGTCCGATAGGGTCGGAACTCAGCCAGTGTTTCGCCCGTTTTGGCAGCAAAGTTACACAAGTTGAGATGCTGCCTCGCCTGTTATCCGGCGAGGACACCGAAATCTCGAACAGGATTACGGCCCGGTTCCGGGAGGAAGGCATCGATATCAGGACCGGGCACAGAGCAGTGGAAATCAGGCAGGAAAACGATCGGAAAACGCTGCTGTGTGATCACGATGGGAATGAAGTAATTATACCTTTCGACGAGATCCTGGTTGCGGTTGGGCGACAACCCAATACCCGTGGTTTCGGGCTTGAGGAGCTTGGTATCCCACTCACGAAACAAGGAGCGATCGAGGTCAACGAATATCTGCAGACCTGCTATCCGAATATCTTTGCCTGTGGCGATGTTGCCGGTCCTTACCAGTACACCCACACCGCTTCGCACCAGGCATGGTATGCCAGTGTCAACGCCCTGTTCGGCCGGTTCAAACGATTCAAGGCGGACTATTCCGTGATTCCCCGGGCAACTTTTACCGATCCGGAAGTCGCCCGGGTCGGGTTGAATGAACAGGACGCCAAAAAACAGGATATCGATTACGAAGTTACCACCTACGGCATTGAAGACCTTGATCGTGCCATCACCGATGAAGAAGCACACGGATTGGTGAAGGTACTGTCCGTGCCCGGTAAGGACACTATCCTCGGTGTCACCATCATCGGCGAACATGCGGCTGATCTGATCACGGAATACATCAGTGCAATGCGGCACGGAATAGGCCTGAATAAAATCCTTTCGACCATTCACATCTACCCGACACTCGCGGAAGCCAACAAATTCGCCGCAGGTAACTGGAAGAAAGCACATGCACCCGAAACAATACTGGCCTGGATTGGTAAATATCATAACTGGATGAGAAGATAAAAGCTCTATGGGATTACTGGTTAATGGACAATGGCAAGACAAGTGGTATGACACAAAATCCACTGGCGGCAGGTTTGTCCGTGAAAACAGCCAGTTCCGGAACTGGATAAGACGTGACGGAAAAAGTGAGTTCACGCCCGAAGCAAATCGTTATCATCTCTATGTCTCTCTCGCCTGCCCCTGGGCACACAGGACGCTGATCATGAGGCGAATCAAGAAACTTGAGAAAATTATCAGCATCTCGGTCGTACACCCGCACATGGAAGAACATGGCTGGACCTTTGCCGACTGGCCTGGTTGTGTCGGGGATACCCTATATCACTCCGATTACCTGTATGAGATCTATATTCGCGCGAAACCGGATTATAGCGGTCGCGTAACTGTACCGGTACTCTGGGACAAAAAAACGGAAACGATCGTTAATAACGAATCATCAGAAATTCTGCGTATGTTGAACAGTGAATTCAATGATTTCACAGATAACGACATGGACTTTTATCCCGGGCACCTTCGCAGTGAAATAGATATGATTAACGACCTTGTCTACAACGACATCAATAATGGCGTTTATAAATGCGGGTTTGCAACGGAGCAGGAACCGTACGAAGAGTCGTTCCTGGTGCTCTTTACCGCCCTTGATGCCATGGAAAAGAAACTCACTACACAGCGCTATCTGGCAGGAGACATCTTAACCGAAGCGGACTGGCGTCTGTTTACAACCCTGGTGCGATTCGATCCCGTTTATTACAGCCATTTCAAATGCAATAAAAAACGCATCCTGGATTACGCCAACCTGTTCAATTATATGCTTGAGTTATATCAATATCCGGCGGTCGCAAAAACTGTCAACCTGGAACACATCAAGCAACATTATTATCATAGCCACCGGACCATCAACCCGACAGGAATCGTGCCGGCCGGTCCCGATATCGATCTCGAACAGACACATAACCGGCAACTTTTATTCCCTTGAGTGCTCCTCCTTTTCATTGTCCGGATCCTGGTGGATGATCACATCGGCATTCGGGTATGCCTTGACAATCTCCGACTCGACCTCGACCGCGATCCGGTGTGCCGTCTCGAGTGGGAGAGAGCGATCCATCTTGATATGGAATTGAATAAATATATCCCGACCCGAAGTGCGGGTGCGCAGGTGATGCACATCCATGACTTCCTTGTGTGACATTGCAATTGACTCGATATTCTCACGGGCGCCATCCGGTAATTCCCGGTCCATAAGCTGGTTTAGGCATTCCTTCGCTATCTGCCAGGCGCTGTACATAATAAAGGCAGCAATCCCTATCGCAATCAAGGGATCGGCGAGTGTCCAGCCCAGCGTCGTACTCAACACGATGGCCACAATTACGCTTGCGTTAACCAGCAGATCGGAAAAATAATGCAGGGAATCGGCATTGATTGCCACCGATTTTGTTTTCTTAATCACATGACGCTGGTACATCACCAGCAATGCTGTTACGACTATAGATACGATCATGACCACAATACCAAAAGTGCCATGCAGAATGGGACCTGGATTCACCAACCGGTTTACCGCCTCGAAAATGATAAACAGTGCCGAGCCGGTTATAAACGCCGCCTGTGCCAGTCCCGCGATGGATTCCACCTTGCCGTGACCAAAGCGGTGTTCTTCATCAGCGGGCACAAGCGAATGCCTCACTGCAATGAGATTAATAAGCGACGCGACAATATCCAGCAATGAGTCTACCAGGCTGGACAACATGGCGACCGACCCGGTAAAGAGATAGGCAACCAGCTTGATGGCTGCCAGCAGGGAACCGGTGATAACGGACGCATAGGTCGCCCGCTTCATCAGCCTGGCATTCTTTTCGTACAGTTCCAGTCCGGTATCTTGCATCTCGAATACAATCCCTCTCCGGGTGCTGACAGTCAGGCCAGGAAATTCCTGACCTCGTTGATGACTCTCTCCCCGTCGCTGTCATAATCCAGTTTTTCGGGAATTTCCATTCCACGTTGTACGGCCTTGCGAGCCGCTATGCTACCAAGCCAGCGTTCCAGGTTATCAAGCCCGTCGATCGAAACGCCGGCCCAGTCGTATTTTTGCACCCAGCACCAGTTGGCGATATCCGCGATGGAGTATTCTCCACACAGGAATTCGCAGCTCTCAAGTCGCCTGTCAAGCACCTCGTACAACCGCCGGGTCTCGCGCTGGTAGCGTTGTATGGCATAATCGATTTTCTCCGGCGCATACCGGTAAAATACGTTGGCCTGTCCCTGCATGGGACCGATACCACCAACCTGGAACATCAGCCACTGGATAACCCGGGAACGGCCGTCGGGATCCTCCGGGATTAATGCTCTACTTTTTTCGGCCAGGTAAAGCAATATAGCGCCGGATTCAAATACCACAAAATCGTTGTTATCCTTGTCGACTATCGTTGGAATCCGGCCGTTCGGGTTCAGCTTGACATACCAGGGCTGTTTTTGTTCCTTGCTTGCGAGGTCAATACGTCTTACGTGATAGTCGAGGCCCAGCTCCTCCAGCGTAATGGAGGCCTTCCAACCATTTGGCGTGGCTGCGGTATACAGTTCGAACATGAAAAAGTGCAGGATAAAATGAACCTGCATTATAGGAAATATTTGCCCTAAATATCAGGATTGACAGTGAAGGAAAGCAGAAAATGATAAATGAGAATCATTTTGATTT
>DATIPP010000247.1:0-11901 GCA_035471825.1 Gammaproteobacteria bacterium | reverse complement strand
GAGGCCGTTGTTACGGAAACTGAATCCGTGCGCGATAAAAAACCGCAACAACAATCCGGAAACAGTACTGATGAATCACAGGACTTGAATAAAAATATAAATGAAACGGCCGAAACGGAACCTTATTCCAGCCCGGAAGATGAGAACGAGGCCTTGCGCGAAGAACTTGAAATAATCAAGCGGGAAGCGGATGCATACAAGGACAAGGCATTACGTGCACAGGCCGAACTGCAAAATGCGCAGAAGCGCGCTGCCCGTGACATTGAAAATGCCCATAAATATGCACTGGAGAAATTCCTCGGTGATCTATTGCCGGTCCTGGACAGCATGGAACTGGGTATCGACGCTTCAGGCAGTGCCGGGGATATCGAAAGCCTGCGTGAAGGCATGGACCTGACCCTGAAAAAATTTCGCGATACGCTGGAAAAGGCCGGCATTACCGTCATCGATCCGCAAGGCGAGAAATTCAACCCGGAACTGCACGAGGCGGTCACCATGCAGGAATCATCAGAAAACCAGTCGGGTACGGTCATCAGCGTGATGCAAAAAGGGTATGAACTGAATGGCCGGCTGATCCGGCCGGCGATGGTCATCGTGGCCAAATAGCTCTTTTGACTTGAAAAACCGGCTGGCATCCCAATATATAAAACCAGCAAGAGATTTGAATCGGCAATTTGTAAGCTACTGAATTTTGGAGACTTTATATGGCAAAAATAATTGGCATTGACCTTGGTACCACCAACTCCTGCGTTGCAGTCCTGGAAGGTGGAAAGGCCAAGGTGATAGAAAACAGCGAGGGTTCCCGCACAACGCCGTCCGTTGTTGCCTATACGGAAGACGACGAGGTGCTGGTCGGACAATCAGCCAAGCGTCAGGCCGTTACCAACCCGAACAATACACTGTATGCGATCAAGCGTCTGATCGGACGCAAGTTCGATGACGAGATCGTGCAGAAAGACATCGATATGGTTCCCTACAAGATCACCAAGGCCGATAACGGTGATGCATGGGTCGATGTCAAGGGCAAGAAAATGGCGCCGCCGGAAATCTCCGCACGTGTGTTGATGAAAATGAAAAAGACGGCGGAAGATTATCTGGGTGAAGAAGTGAAGGAGGCCGTCGTCACGGTGCCTGCCTATTTTAATGATTCACAGCGCCAGGCGACCAAGGACGCCGGCAAGATTGCCGGACTGGAAGTCCGCCGGATAATCAACGAACCGACGGCCGCGGCACTGGCCTATGGCATGGACAAGAAACGCGGCGATTCGAAAATCGCCGTCTTTGACCTGGGCGGCGGTACGTTTGATATTTCGATTATTGAAATCGCCGAGGTCGAGGGTGAACACCAGTTCGAGGTGCTGTCCACAAATGGTGATACCTTCCTAGGTGGCGAGGATTTCGATCTGCGTATCATCGATTACCTCTGTGATGAATTCAAAAAGGACCAGGGCGTTGATTTACACAACGACCCGCTGGCACTGCAGCGCCTGAAAGAGGCCGCCGAGAAAGCCAAGATTGAACTTTCGTCCGCCCAGCAGACGGACGTGAACCTGCCTTATATCACGGCGGACAGCGCCGGGCCGAAGCACCTCAACATAAAGCTTACCCGTGCCAAGCTGGAATCGCTGGTGGATGAACTTATCCAGCGCACGATCGAGCCGTGCAAGACCGCGTTGAAGGATGCCGGAATTTCCTCGTCCGAGATTACGGACGTGATCCTCGTCGGCGGCCAGACACGCATGCCGAAGGTACAGGAAAAGGTGAAGGAATTCTTTGGCAAGGATCCGCGCAAGGACGTTAATCCGGACGAGGCCGTGGCCATCGGTGCTGCCATACAGGCCGGAGTCCTTGGCGGTGACGTTAAAGACGTGTTGCTGCTCGATGTAACGCCGTTGTCTCTGGGCATCGAGACACTGGGTGGTGTCATGACCAAGTTGATTGAAAAGAACACCACCATTCCGACGAAGGCACAACAGACCTTCTCGACAGCGGAAGACAACCAGACTGCCGTTACCGTGCATGTCCTGCAGGGTGAACGTGAAATGGCCGCCGGCAACAAGTCGCTCGGTCGTTTCGACCTGGCCGATATCCCGCCGGCGCCACGCGGCGTCCCGCAAATCGAAGTCAGTTTCGATATCGATGCCAACGGTATCCTGCATGTCTCCGCGAAAGACAAGGCCACCGGCAAGGAACAATCGATCGTCATCAAGGCATCCAGCGGATTGACTGATGAAGAGATTGAAAAAATGGTCAAGGACGCCGAGGCGCATGCCGAGGAAGACCGCAAGGCAAGGGAACTGGTCGAGGCCCGCAACATGGCCGAGAATATGGTCAACGCCACGCGTAAATCCATGGATGAACTGGGTGACAAGGTGGAAGAGTCCGAGAAGTCGGACATTGAAGCCGCCATTGCTGAAGTGGAAGAGGCCGTCAAGGGTGATGACAAGGCTGTTATTGAAGAAAAGACCCAAAAGCTGACGGAAGTGGCCGGCAAACTGGCCGAACGCGCCTACCAGCAGTCCGCTGAAACGCAGGGCTCCGAAGATGGCGGCGAGAGCCAGGACTCCGGCGGTGGTTCGGAAGACAAGGAAGATGTTGTTGACGCCGAGTTCGAAGAGGTCGACGACGAGAAGAAGTAACCCGGAAGCGCGTTATAAATGCTTCCACAAATCAGGGCACGGGAGAGTCGAAATACTTCTCCCGTGCCTGTATGCGTTTAGAAGAACCTGGAGAACCTATCTCAAAATTTCGTGCGGCCACGACGGCTATCACATGCACCTCGCCGCATTGACCGTGAACGATTGGTGCAGCAAGGCGACTCGCGGGGAGGGAGTGGCGCATGGATGCACCGTTTACGGAGTTAAGGATGTAATTTTGAGATAGGTTCTAATAAATAAGGCACAAACGACAAACCTGATGGCTGAAAACAGAGACTACTACGAAATACTGGGCATCTCCAAAAACGCATCCGCCGAGGAGATCAAGAAGGCTTATCGCCGCCTCGCGATGAAGTATCATCCGGACCGGAATAAGGACGATCCGGATGCCGAGAACCGGTTCAAGGAAATCCAGGCTGCCTATGACATTCTCGCGGATGAACAGAAACGCGCGGCCTACGATCAATTCGGCCATGCAGGTGTTGATCCGGGCGCGGCTGGCGGTTTTGGCGGCGGTGGTTTCGGCCAGGGAGCCGGCGGTTTCGGCGATATCTTCGATACAGTGTTCGGCGATATCTTCGGCGGCGGCGGTGTGGGCGGCAGGGGCTCCGGCGGGGCACGCGTCTTTCGTGGCGCCGACCTGCGTTATGATCTGGATCTGAAACTCGAGGACGCTGTTGCCGGTACAACCATAAAGGTCCGCGTTCCCAAGATGGTCACCTGCAAGGTATGCAATGGCTCCGGGGCAAAGAAAGGCAGTTCACCGGTCAGTTGTCCGACCTGCGGTGGTCAGGGCCAGGTCCGTATGCAGCAGGGCATGTTTTCCCTGCAACAGACCTGTCCGCAATGCCGTGGCACCGGCCAGATTATAAAAGACCCTTGTGGTAATTGTAACGGCCAGGGCCGGGTGCGTGATACCAAGACGATCTCCGTCAAGATTCCACCCGGCGTGGATGTCGGTGATCGCATCCGACTTGCCGGGGAAGGCGAGGCGGGTGAAAACGGCGGACCTCCCGGTGATCTATACGTTCACGTGAATGTACTTGAGCATCCAATCTTTGAACGCGAAGGTACCAACCTGCATTGCGATGTTCCGATCAGTTTTGCCACGGCGGCGCTTGGGGGTGAACTGGAAGTGCCGACGCTGGAAGGCAAGGTCAAGCTCAAGATCCCGCCGGAAACCCAGAGCGGCAAGATATTCCGACTGCGAGGTAAAGGCGTACGGTCCGTACGGACCTCGTCAAAGGGTGACCTTTTGTGTCATGCGGTGGTTGAAACACCTGTCAACCTGTCGCGGGAACAAAAAGATTTACTCAAACAATTCGATGAATCGACCAGGGCCGGTGGCAAACGACATAGTCCCCGCGCGAATTCGTGGCTGGATGGGGTGAAGAAGTTCTTCGACTCCATGACACCTTAATAAAACAGTTACAAGTTATAAGCCATAAGTAACAGGATTAAAGGTGCTTGTTGCTTTATACTCCCGACTTTTGACATTAGACTGTAATTTCACAATCAATATTAAATAAGAGACAAGAAATGGCGGAAAAGGCAGTACGCGTCGGAGTTTGTGGTGCGGCGGGACGCATGGGTAAAACCATCCTGGAAGTCAGTGACGACACCAAGGGCGTCATCGTTGGCGCGGCCATCGAATTCAGTGAATCTCCCATGATCGGTGTTGATGCAGGGGAACAGGCCGGTATTGGCAATCTCGGCGTGTCTATTACCGATGATATTGCCAAAGTCGCGAATGATTTCGATGTGCTGATCGATTTTACGCTGGCAGCCTCGGTGCCTGCAAACGTCGAAAAGTGTCGTGCTGCCGGAAAAAAAATGGTCATCGGTACGACCGGCCTGAACGATGAACAGAAAGAAGTTATCAACCGGGCATCGGGTGATATCGCGATCGTCTTTGCACCCAACATGAGTATCGGTGTCAATCTCTGTTTCAAGTTGCTGGAGATGGCGGCAAAAGTCGTCGGCGATGATGCCGATATCGAGATCATCGAGGCCCATCACCGCGAAAAGAAGGACGCACCGTCCGGTACGTCGTTACGCATGGGCGAAGTTGTTGCAAAAACCCTGGGCAGGGATTTAAAGGAATGTGCAATCTATGGCCGCGAAGGCCATACAGGGACGCGTGATAAAAAAACCATCGGTTTCGAAACGATCCGTGCCGGCGACATCGTGGGCGAGCACACGGTCATGTTTGCCACTGCCGGTGAGCGGGTCGAGATCTCGCACAAGGCTACGTCCCGCAAGACCTTTGCCGGTGGAGCGGTGAGGGCTGCGCAATGGGTTGCGGATAAAAAGAACGGGTTGTTTGATATGCAGGATGTGTTGAACCTGGGGTAGCGCCCTTGGAATTTCTTCAGGCGACGCTGCCTTCCTGATCATCACCTTCAACTGTTGAGGTCCCTATCTCGTCCAGCCGTTTTTGCAGTGAGAGTTTGTCCAGGCCTTCTATCGGGAGGTTGGTAAATATCTTTATCCGGTTATCGAGTTCAATAAAGGCCGTGCGAAACAACCGCCATTGCTCCTCTTCCGACAGATCTTCCCTGTCCGGATCTGCAATTCCCCAGTGGGCCGTCATGGGTTGTCCCGGCCATACCGGGCATACTTCACTGGCTGCCCTGTCACAAACAGTGAATACAAAATCGAGTTTCGGTGCATCGGGTCCGGTAAACTCGTCCCGGCTTTTACTGCGAAAATCCTCCGGACTGAAATTGTTCATGCGCAGGATTTTTTCCGTAAACGAATGGATTCTGCCTTTCGGCATGCTGCCGGCACTGTAGGCATTGAACTTGCCCGGGCCCCAGCGTTTCAGTAATGCTTCGGCAATGATACTTCTGGCGGAATTGCCGGTGCAGAGAAACAGGACATTGTAGGTCTTGGCAGTCACGGAATAAATAATATATCAATTGTATCCCGAACAGATTATCAACAATTACGAAAAATCTCTGTTACAAGTATATGACACTACTTCGCGGAACTGTGTACCTTGAGAAATTACCTGGCCGAATATACCGGCGGACGTAATGAAATCGATCCATCCTCCTTATGCTGATAGTGGATATTATCTTGGTGCCGCGTTGGTATCGTTTGGAGTTTTTTTTCACTTTTGAACAAGGGAACGGGACGAAATATGACAAGAAATTCTGTAACTGTTTTATTCCTGCTGGTTTTTTGCCAGCCGGTATTGGCGGACAATAAAACGGTTGTCATAAAGGAATGGAAAGTCCCCTGGGAAAACACACGGCCGCGTGATCCGTATATTGCGCCTGACGGCAGGCCCTGGTTCTGCGGCCAGGGCGGCGGTTACCTGGCCCGTTTTGATCCCGAAACCGAAGAATTCAAAAAATATGACCTGGGAGAAGGCGCTGGCCCGCATAACCTGATTATTGATGCTATGGGTCGCATATGGTATGCCGGCAATCGCCGGGCACACATCGGCCGGCTTGATCCGGATACAGGCCAGGTTAAGAAATATTCAATGCCGGATGCCGATGTCACGGACCCGCATACGCTGGTCTTTGATCATAACGGAGATATCTGGTTTACCGCACAAATCAGCAATCACGTCGGCAAGTTGACGGTTGCAACCGGTGAGATCCAACTTATTGAAGTGCCTACCTCACAAGCGCGGCCTTACGGAATCAGCATCGATTCAACGGGCAGACCCTGGATTGCCCTGTTTGGTACCAACAAGCTGGCCATGATCGATCCGGATTCTTTCCGGCTTACCGAGTACGAATTGCCGCGTGAAAAGGCCCGCCCGAGGCGTCTTTCCATCACTTCCGATGACAATATCTGGTACGTGGATTATGCGGGCGGTGTCCTGGGCCAGTTCGACCCTGGCAAAGAAGTATTCATCGAGCGCCAGTTGCCCGGCGGCCAGGATGCCAGGCCATACGGCATGACGGTTGATGACAAAGACCGGTTATGGCTTGTGGAAACCGGTGAAATGCCGAACCGCTTCGTCGGATACGATCCGCGACAGCAACAATTTATTACGGTCACAGAAATTAATAGCGGTGCCGGTGCTGTCAGGCATATGTATTTCGATCAGGATAAAGGGGCTATCTGGTTTGGAACGGACACCAACTTTCTCGGCAGGGCAATCGTACCCTGAAGGAAGGTTACATTGCTTGTATTTCCATGAGATCCGAGATAACGACCTCGCTGTGTTTTTCAGGCCTGACCTTGCGATAGACTTTTGCTATATTGCCTTCAGGATCGATAATGAATGTATGGCGTTTGGCAATTTTTAAAGGGCCGAGGGAAAATATCGAGCCATAAAGCCTTGCCACTTCCCCGCCCGGATCGGATAACAGCGGAAATGGCAGACCGTGTTTTTCCGCAAACTTTGTATGACTTTCCACGTTGTCCACGCTAATGCCGATGACTTCGGCATTCATGTCCCGCAATCTGTAGATATCATCACGAAAGTTACAGGCTTGAGTTGTGCAACCCGGCGTGTCGTCCTTCGGATAAAAATACAATACCACCCATTGTCCCCGGTAGTCCGATAATTGGTGTGTTTTGGTATATTGATCGACGAGACTGAATTCCGGTGCCGGGGAACCGGGAGTGATATCTGCGAGTGCGGTGCCGATTCCGAATAACATCAGGATGATGGGAGCCAGGTGAATGGATTTCATGGATAATAAAATTCTGCGTAATCTCCTGTATTCTATAACGGAGGCAGGTAATAAAAAAGCAGTCCATCTGGGCAATATGTCCCGGACATGTAACAATGCGTCAGTGGTAAATCTATAAAAAACTGTTGATAAAACGGGGTGTTGCATGAGTGAGGAAATCTATGCCCGTATCCACCGCAGCGAGGCATTTCACCGCTATATTGCAAAGCGGCAAAGGTTCACCTGGACATTGTCAATCCTGATGTTGCTGGTTTATTTCCTTTTCATCCTCTTTATTGCTTTCGCACCGGAAATACTGGGCAGACCGCTGATGGAAGGAAGCGTTATTACGATTGGTATTCCGATAGGCATTGCCATCATAGTTTTCGCCTTTCTGTTGACCGGCTGGTACGTACACAAGTCCAACAGCGAATTTGATCGGGATCGTCGGAAAATCATTGAAGATATCCTGAAATGATTCGATTGCTCTCCTGGCATGTAATAGCGCTTATCCTGTTAACTGTTTCCGTCACGGTGACGGCGGCGGACACCGTTGCAGGCGAAGTGCCAAGGCAGCCGATTAATCTTTCGGCCGTTGTCATGTTTCTCCTGTTTGTCATCGCCACGCTGGGTATTACCTACTGGGCCGCCCGCCATACCCGTTCGGCCTCGGATTACTATGCCGCGGGTGGCGGCATCAGCGGTTTCCAGAACGGTCTCGCAATTTCCGGTGACTACATGTCTGCGGCATCATTCCTCGGTATTTCCGGCCTGGTTTACCTGTCGGGCTTTGACGGCCTTATTTATTCCATCGGGTTTCTCGTCGGTTGGCCCATTATTCTTTTTTTGATCGCGGAGAGGCTGCGCAACCTCGGTCGCTACACCTTTGCCGATGTCGTGTCCTACCGCCTGCAACAACGACCAATAAGAACACTGGCCGCCTGTGGGTCACTTGCGGTCGTGGCGCTTTACCTGATTGCACAAATGGTCGGTTCCGGAAAACTTATCCAGATACTGTTTGGCCTGCCGTATGAAGTAGCCGTGGTATTGGTTGGAATACTGATGATCCTGTATGTGTCTTTTGGCGGCATGATCGCAACGACCTGGGTCCAGATAATCAAGGCGGCCCTGCTTCTGACCGGTGCCACCGCACTGGCACTGATGGTAATGGTAAAAACCGGCTTCAGTTTTGAGACATTGTTCCGACAGGCGGTTGACGTTCATGACAAGGGCAGGGCCATCATGGCGCCCGGCAGTATCGTATCGGACCCGGTATCGGCCATTTCTCTGGGCCTTGCTCTCATGTTCGGCACCGCCGGCCTCCCGCATATCCTGATGCGGTTTTTCACTGTGCCAGATGCGAAGGAAGCACGGCGATCGGTATTATTCGCAACCGGTTTTATCGGTTATTTTTATATCCTCACATTTATCATCGGCTTTGGTGCGATAGTACTGGTATCGACTAACCCTGAATTCCTGAATGCCGGGGGCCTGTTACGCGGCGGCAATAACATGGCAGCAGTTCATTTGTCCAAGGCCGTGGGCGGTGATATTTTCCTGGGATTTATTTCCGCCGTTGCCTTTGCCACCATTCTCGCCGTTGTAGCCGGACTGACCCTTGCCGGCGCCAGCGCGGTGTCGCATGATATTTATGCCAACGCCATCATGTGCGGGAATGTCAGTGAAGCAAACGAGGTTCGTGTCTCACGGATTACGACAGTTATACTCGGTATCCTGGCAATAATTCTCGGTATATTATTTGAAAAGCAGAACGTCGCTTTTATGGTAGGCCTGGCCTTCGCCATTGCTGCAAGTGCCAATTTCCCCATCCTGTTCCTGTCTATGTACTGGAAACGGTTGACAACCAGGGGTGCTGTCTGGGGTGGCGCATCAGGATTGCTGACAGCAGTTCTGCTGGTTATTCTCGGTCCGATTGTATGGGTGGATATCATGGGTTACTCGGAACCGGTTTTCCCGTATAAATACCCTGCTTTATTTTCCATGCTGGTGGCGTTCACCGGGATCTGGATATTTTCTGTTACCGATAAATCCGCAACAGCAGAAAAAGAACGGGAAAGTTTTGATCATCAGTTTATTCGTTCACAAACCGGGATCGGCGCCGTGGGTGCCAGTTCGCATTGATGAGTAGTATTAAAAAGACAAAAAAACCGCCGGTAATTGATTCCTTCGATCTGCAACCGGGCAGGATAATCGCCAAAAAATACGAGATCGAATCACTACTTGGTGCCGGATGGGAAAGCGAGGTGTATCTCGTGCGTGAAATCACCACCGGTATTGAACGCACTGCAAAGTTTTTCTTTCCCCAGCGGAATATAAAGGACCGGGCAATCAAGTTTTATGCAAGAAAACTGCATAAATTGAGAAAGTGTCCGATCGTGATTCAATATTCGACCCAGGATACATTTATATTTCGGAAACAACCCATCACCTTCCTCGTGTCCGAGTTTGTTGAAGGGGAACTGTTGTCGGAATATCTTAACAGGCAGCCTGGCAAGCGTCTGCATTCCTTCCAGGCATTGCATCTTCTCTATGCGTTGGCAAAGGGAATCGAATGCATCCATTCAGCCGGTGACTATCATGGGGATTTGCATCCGGAAAATATTATAGTTCAACGCGTGGGTCTTGAATTCGAACTGAAATTACTCGACATGTTTCACTGGGGCGCGCCCAGTGCGGAAAATATCCGCGATGATGTAATCGACCTGATCCGTATTTTTTATGATGCACTGGGCGGGAAGAAACAATACGCCAGGCAACCACAGGAGATCAAGGATATCTGCTGTGGCCTGAAACGTACGTTAATATTCAGGAAATTCAAATCGGCCGGCAAGTTGCGGCGTTACCTTGAATCCATGCAATGGGAATAGACCATGACCGAAACTTCCCTGTCGCATCCTCTTGTCTGCTTTGACAGAGATTTCACGGAACCTGACAGGTACAAATTAGCCACCGGTATCGTGACGGTTTTTTCTTCACGCGCACCTGGCAAAGAAACAGCAAACGAGGACTCCCTCGCTGTCATCCCTGTCAATGACAAGGCAATCGTACTTGCTGTGGCAGACGGTCTGGGCGGTCTTCCCGCGGGTGAGATGGCATCACGCATCGTCATGGAAGAATTGAAGGCCTCGCTGGAACATGCCGGTGAGGAGGATTTGTCGCTGCGGGCAATGATCCTGGACGGGATTGAACTGGCCAATGAAAAGATTCTTTCTCTCCGCAGCGGGTCGGCCACCACGCTTGTTGTGGCCGAGATTCAGGATCGGTCATTGCGGACCTACCATGCCGGCGATTCCATGATCGTTTTAATGGGTAACAAGGGCAAGGTGAAATATTCCACGATCCCGCATTCTCCCACGGGCTATGCGCTTGAATCCGGTTTAATCGATGAAACGGAGGCCATGCAGCATGATGAACGACACCTGATATCCAATTTTATCGGAATTCCCGACATGCGCGTGGAGATAGGTCCGATTATTCCAATGGCTGCCAGGGATACCCTGTTACTTGCCAGCGATGGTCTTGCCGATAATCTTTATGAAGACGAGATCATTGAAGCTGTCCGCAAGGGACCGTTATTCCGGGGTACGACACACATGCTTTCAGAGGCCAGGGCCAACATGCTGGAGCACAAACCTGATCGCAAGTGTCATCCGGATGATCTTACCTGCATTACATACCGCCTGTCCTGACAGTCCTTGAAGTTACCGTGCATTTACCATGAAAAAAATACTGCCTGTATTGATTGTTGCCCTGATCGCTTTTTACTGGTTTACGAAAAGCGGCGACGCCATATTGCTGGAAGATATTCCTCCACTTTCTATTGATTACGAGAATGGATTATCCATTGACAATCCGCCACTACAAAAAAAGCTGGAGAGGTCAACCGGGTTAATCACAAGCAGTATCTACTGGATAAAGCCGGTGGCGGAATTACAGGCGCGGGCAAGAATACTGGGCATTAAATACTACAGGCTGGACCGCGAGTCGGATCTTTCACCGGTGGACATTGCCATGGGATGGGGACCCATGGCAAAGGATTCCGTGCTGGAGAAGCTGAATATTACCCAGTCCAACCGATTTTACTACTGGCGTACAAACGAGTTTCCCATACCGAGAAGGGAGATAGAAAAAAACAGCGCCAACATGCATTTCATTCCCGCCAACCCGGAAGTTGTTCGCAAACTGAAGGAACTCGAAGAAGACGATATTATCCAGTTCAAGGGCTACCTGGTGCGGGTGGATGCGAGAGACGGCTGGCAGTGGAACAGTTCCATGAGTCGCAGCGACACCGGAAGGGGAGCCTGTGAACTGGTTCTGGTCGATGACATTACCCGGCTGTAATTCCACGCTGTCACCTTGACTGACGGGTATACAGGAGGGCGACATATGTGGAAAATGGAATTTGTCCATTTTCGCGGACAGGTCTTATGAGCCGAGCTTTCGTCAAAGAGCCGGATGCCGAACAGCTGGATTCCGAAGTCCTGGAGCGGCCACAAAGTCAACATACGAACTACATTACCCGGGAAGGTTTGCGTATGCTCAGATCAAAGCTGGAAGCACTTCGACAGCAGAAAAAGGAACTG
>DATIPP010000246.1:0-13330 GCA_035471825.1 Gammaproteobacteria bacterium | reverse complement strand
AGCGGCGCGTGCGGAAGGTCCGAAACATTGCAGGCCCGCAGCCGTGAAATCATCGACGATACCGGCAACGAGTGGATTTTCCGGACCGACCAGGGTCAGGTCGATTGATTTATTTTTTGCAAAGGCGATCAGTTCCTTGATGGACTCCGCACTGACCATCACGTTTTCCATATTTGGTTCTTTTGCCGTGCCGGCATTGCCGGGCGCCACGTAAACCCTGTCCACACCGGCGGATTGCGCTGCCTTCCACGCCAGCGCATGTTCACGACCTCCTTCCCCGACGATCAGTATTTTCATGTTTTTGCCATTAATTATTCTTTTTACTCACCGGCGTTACATTTTTCTACTGAAAACAATTAGATTTGAATGAAGACAAGGCGCGACACTTTCGAGGATCGGAGTTTACAAATGAGTAAATGAGAACCGGAGAAAGTGGAGCAACGCAGTATTCATTCAAATATAACGTTTTCAGTGCAGGAAATGGCGCATGCCGGTAAACACCATCGCAATATCATGCTCATCCGCCGCCGCAATCACCTCCTCGTCCCGCATTGATCCGCCCGGCTGGATGACGGCAGTAATACCGGCTTTCGCGGCGGAGTCAATCCCGTCACGAAACGGGAAAAAGGCATCGGAAGCCATGACCGATCCTTTAATGCCGAGACCTTCGTCCTCCGCCTTGATGGCGGCGATCCGTGCACTGTAGACGCGACTCATCTGGCCGGCACCGATACCGATGGTGCGTCGGTCTTTTGCATAGACAATGGCGTTGGACTTGACGTGCTTGACAACCGGCCAGGCAAACAACATGTCATCCAGTTCTTTCTCGGTCGGCTTGCGGCGGCTGACCACTTTCAGGTCTGCGGCCGTGATCCGGCCGGCATCATTGTCCTGCAATAACAAACCGCCACTGACACGTTTCATGTTGAGTTGCATGACTGGTGTTTGCCTTTCTCCGGCGATGAGGACGCGGATATTGGCTTTCTCCGACAACACATTCCCTGCAGATTCCTCAATAGCCGGCGCGATAATCACCTCGACAAACTGGCGTTCGATAATGGCGCGTGCTGTTTTTTCATCCAGCACCCGGTTGAGGGCGATAATGCCGCCGAATGCCGAGGTGGGATCCGTCGTATAGGCATGTTCGTAGGCAGTAAAGATATCATCCGCAAGCGCCACGCCGCAGGGATTGGCGTGCTTGACGATGACACAGGCAGGATCGTTATAGGCTAGGACACATTCAAGTGCGGCGTCGGTATCGGCGATGTTATTGTAGGATAATTCCTTTCCCTGGATTTGTTCCGCACTGGCCACTGTGCCGGCCGGGAGATCTGGTTGAATGTAAAAAGCAGCGCTTTGATGCGGGTTTTCACCATATCGCAGGGTCTGCTTCCAGAGGAACTGCGTGGTATAGGTCAGGGGATAATTCAGGGGGTTGCCGTCCGCATCCTGCGAGCCCAGGTAATTGGAAACATTGGCATCATAATTGGCCGTATGGGCAAAAACTTTCTGTGCCAGGTAAAAACGCGTTTTATCAGACAGGCAGCAGTTATTTCCCTGCAATTCATCCAGTATGTTTTCATAATCACTGGTATCGACCACCACGCCGACATGGGCATGATTCTTGGCGGCCGATCGCAACATGGTTGGTCCACCGATATCGATATTTTCGATCGCTTCCGCCAACGAGCAGTCCGGTTTCCGGACGGTCTGTTCAAATGGATAAAGGTTGACGACCACCAGCCCGACGGGTTCGATGGCATGTTCTTTCATTACGGCATCATCGGTGCCGGGACGGCCCAGAAGCGCGCCGTGAACTTTGGGGTGCAGTGTCTTGACCCGTCCATCCATGATCTCGGGAAAGCCGGTGTAATCGGATACTTCCATGACGTCGATACCGTTATCCATCAGCAGTTTTGCTGTGCCACCGGTTGACAGGAGTTCTATATTGAATGAAGCAAGACCGCGACAAAATTCGACAATACCGGATTTGTCCGAGACACTGACCAGAGCACGTTTAATGGCAGTCATACCGGATTACGGAACTGATGTTGAGGCGGGTAACAGGCAATGAACACCAGCCTGTACGTCATGAACGGATTTCAATCCAGGCCATACTTTTTCAGCCGGTTACGAAGCGTGCCTCGGTTAAGACCGAGAATTTTCGCAGCATGGGTGATGTTGCCGCGTGTATTTTGCATCACTACCTCAAACAGGGGTTTCTCAAACTGCGCCAGAAAGAGTTCATAAAGATTGCTGGCATCATGCCCTTCCAGATCGGCAAAGTAGTTTTCCATTGCCTGGCGGATGCTGTCACTCAAACAGTGGGAGCCTTCCTGCGAATCTGGCATCGCTTGTTCTTTCTTTGCCATTAACACGCTCATGCTGCCAATTCTCTCTCTTCTTGTTCTAAAAAATATTCCCTGACAATGGCTGTTTGCAAGACGGCCGATTCCGCCCTGTTGATCCTGTGCCGGAACGGGAACGAGTCGGCATTGCTCCTGTTTTTGCAATACCACCCAATGTGCTTCCTGGCTATACGTACACCCCGGTATTCGCCGTAAAAGGTATACAAGGCATCAAGATGTTCCAGTAATATCCCGGCGACTTCACTTGCGGTTGGTTGCGCCAGTTCAATTCCTTCTGACAGATAATGTGCAATCTCACTGAATATCCAGGGATTGCCCTGTGCCGCCCTGCCAATCATCACACCGTCGGCACCTGTCTCATCCATGACACCGGCGGCATCACGAGCCGAGCGGATATCGCCATTAACCAATACAGGCATATTCACCTGGTGCTTGATCCGTTTCACGGTATCGTGCTCCGCATTACCCCTGAAACCGCAGGCGCGGGTACGGCCGTGTACGGCCAGGGCTGCAACACCCGATTCTTCGGCAATCCTTGCCACTGTCAGTCCATTACGATGTTCCGGATCCCAGCCGGTACGAATCTTCAGTGTTACCGGTACGTCTACGGCAGACACCACCGCCTCGAGTATCCGCCTGACCAGGCCCTCGTCACGCATCAGGGCCGACCCGGCCAGAACCTTGCAGACCTTTTTGGCGGGACACCCCATGTTGATATCAATAATCTCGGCGCCATTTTCCACATTGAAACGTGCCGCATTCGCCATCATCACTGGATCAGCACCGGCAATCTGGACCGAGCGTGGTGAGTGTTCACCTTCATGGTCCAGCCTTAGTCTTGTTTTATTACTCTTCCACAGACTGGCGTTCGACGTCACCATCTCCGATACGGCAAGGCCTGCACCCAGACGGCGGCACAATTGCCTGAAAGGTCTGTCCGTTACCCCGGCCATGGGAGCAAGGATCAGGTTGTTCGCCAGAGAATGCGTTCCAATCTTCATCGATCCACGACAGTAATAAAACAGTGGAAAGGGCGAATTATTATTATGATACGGATCATAATAACGGTAATTGAAAAAGGATCAATGTTGATTTGCGTTATCGAACAGAAGCGGCTCTGCGTCGCGGATCAGAGAAAACGGAATTCGAAACTGACAGCGCCTTCAACCGGACCCGTTACTTCCAGAACAAAATGAACCGGTTGCTCCGGTGACATGCCTTCGTCAATGGCAATGCTTTTATCCAGGTATTCCTCGGGCATGAATTCCCTGGATGCAATCATCGCGCCATTTGTATCAAACAGCGAAAACTGGATGCCGGGATACGGTTGAATCCGCCCGGACCGGTTTGCCATGGTAGCATTGACCAGTAATGCATTATCCACAACGGGATGCAGGCGTACATCACGATTCAGGATTTTAATGGAGGATATATTGCGGTGGCGATACAGCGTGCAATCGAGTCGTTCACAAAGCTGTTTTGCCCACGGCCGGAGTTCCGGGTAACGCTGCAGCAGTTGGTCACGGTTAAACCAGGCCAGTTGCGCGCCAATAATCAACACCAGAACGAATACACCGGTCCCCCACAGCAACCTGTAGCTGGTCGATTTTGGTACCGGTTCATCCCGCAAATCCTCCGGCAGATCCCCGGGTAACTCCTCCTCGGCCAGAACCTCCAGCCCTGACACGGAATCATCGGGTAACGGCTCGGATTCCATGGCCGGCCCGGTGATAGGGATATCAAACTGCGGTTCCTGTTCCAGGCTTTTCGGCATGTCGTCGTCGGGGCGCGGGGAACTGATGCGGGTCTCGCGCAACCTGTCATCAGCAACCACAATCGGCCTGTCACTGAGCCTCTCCAGGGCATTGAACTGCCGCCCGCAATAGCCACAGCGGACCTGACCACTCGCTGCTGCAAGCTGACCGGCATTGACACGGTATTGCCTGGAGCAGTCTGGACAGGTGGTAAACATTTAACGGTTTCCGGACGATGACGACTGGATATTATTTCCTGATTCCCTGTAACAGTGCCCATTCACGGGAAAAGACAGGAGCCTGCATATTAAACCACGCGGCATACACCGCCAAACATTCATCGACCTGGTGAGCGAGCATGCCGGACAGGACCACATAACCACCGCTTTTTACCAGCCCGGCAAATCGAGATGCCAGATCCTGCAGGGGATTCAGCAGGATATTGGCGATTAATATGTCCGCTGGCGGGGGTGTTATCGCGTCCGGGTCGGATACGGTTAACTGATCCCGGATGTTATTCAATACAGCATTTCCGCGAGTCGCGGCCAGGGCCTGGGGATCGATATCAACCGCGAAGGCATGCCCGGCACCCAGCAATATTGCCGCCAGGGCAATGATCCCGGAACCGCAGCCGTAATCGATCACGCGCTTGCCATCGAGACCGGCGTTGGTGAGCCACTCAAGACACAGGGTCGTGGTTTCATGCGAGCCGGTCCCGAATGCCAGTCCCGGATCCAGGACCAGGGTGGTACCGCCATATTGTGGTGGTTCGCACCAGCTCGGCGAGATGCACAATCTTTCACCGAAAAACCGCGGGCCGTTATTCTGTTGATACTCCGACACCCAGTTGCGGTCTTCGAGACTCTCAATCCGGTGTCGGGTGATCTTTCCGCTGCCGACGCTGTCACGCAAACAGATTAGCAGGGTGTCGAGATCGGTATCTTCGTGCAGTAACGCAACAACACGAGTGCATTCCCAGTAGCAGGCCTCCTCTCCCGGCAAGTGACCGAAAACCTCGTCGCTGCTCAATGCCGACAGGCTGACGGATACCGCACCGTAACGCTGTAAAACATCGGACAAACGTTCGGCATCCTCCCGG
Organism: Gammaproteobacteria bacterium; assembly: GCA_035471825.1. Classification (GTDB taxonomy): domain Bacteria; phylum Pseudomonadota; class Gammaproteobacteria; order Eutrophobiales; family Eutrophobiaceae; genus DATIPP01. The sequence goes on along the minus strand of DATIPP010000246.1, from coordinate 8,108 downwards.
TTACTTTCCAGTGTCAATTGTAACCAGGCCACAATACCGGTCCTATTTCAGGCCGAGCTTTTTTTCAAGGTAATGGATGTCCGTTCTGCCGTTGATAAAGGCCGATTCGTCAATGAGTTTCTGGTGTAGCGGTATGTTGGTATCGATTCCTTCAATGACGATTTCCGACAGTGCCATGGACATGCGCGCGAGGGCGATATCCCGGCTGTCAGCATGCACGATCAACTTGCCAATCATGGAATCATAGTATGGCGGGACCTTGTAACCACTGTAGACATGGGTGTCCACCCTGACACCGAAACCGCCGGGCGGATGGTATAACTCGATCTTGCCGGGCGAAGGTGCAAAGGTATCCGGATTTTCGGCATTGATACGGCATTCAATGGCATGGCCCCTGATATGGATATCGTTCTGGTGATAACCCAGTTTTTCACCCGCGGCAATGTTGAGTTGCTCCCTGATAATATCCACCCCGGTGATCATTTCCGTGACGGGATGTTCCACCTGGATGCGGGTATTCATCTCGATAAAAAAGAATTTCCCATTTTCATACAGAAACTCGAACGTTCCCGCTCCGCGGTACCCGATGCTCATGCAGGCCTGCACGCAACGATCGCCGATTTCCTCGCGAATGTCCGGGGTGATCCCCGGTGCAGGCGCTTCTTCTATGACCTTCTGGTGACGGCGTTGCATGGAACAGTCGCGCTCACCCAGGTGAATGACATTGCCATAACCGTCGGCCAGCACCTGGATTTCGATATGCCGAGGGTGCTCCAGAAACTTTTCCATGTATACGGCTTCGTTGCCAAACGCGGTGGCAGCCTCGGATCGGGTAATGGAAATGGCATTCAACAGGGTTGCATCACTGTGGACCACGCGCATACCGCGGCCGCCGCCGCCACCGACCGCCTTGATAATTACCGGGTAACCGATCTCATGTGCCAGGCGGAAATTGGTGTCGACATCATCGCCGAGCGGTCCGTTGGAACCGGGCACGCAGGGAATGCCGGCTTTCTGCATGGACTCGATTGCCGAAACCTTGTCACCCATGAGCCGTATCGTCTCCGAGCGCGGTCCGATAAACACGAAACCGCTTTGCTCGACGCGTTCGGCAAAATCGGCGTTCTCCGAGAGAAAACCGTAACCCGGGTGAATGGCAACGGCGTCGGTTACCTCGGCGGCGCTGATGACGGAGGGGATATTCAGATAGCTGTCAGTGGACGCAGCCGGACCAATGCATACCGACTCGTCGGCAAGGAAAACATGTTTCTGATCGCGATCGGCCTCCGAATAAACAGCAACGGTCCTGATACCCTGCTCACGGCAGGCCCGGAGTATTCTCAGGGCGATCTCGCCCCGGTTTGCTATGACGACCTTATCCAGCATGCAATTCTGTCAGGTGATTTTGCGGATGCTCTTTCGGAACCGGCGTATGAATCCATCGAGTGAAAAAACGGAGACTACGCTTTCGAGATCACGAACAGCGGTTGCCCGAATTCAACCGGGTCACCATTCTCGACCAGAATCCGGCTCAACACACCGTCCACGTCGGACTCTATCTGGTTCATGATTTTCATCGCCTCTATGATGCAGATGACATCGCCGACACTGACGGTATCACCCTCATCGACAAATGGTGCTGAGCCGGGTGAAGAGGATGAATAAAACGTTCCCACCATTGGTGAAGTAATGATGTGGCCGGATTCATTCAGCGACAGCGGACCTCCGGTGGCGGTGGGTGAAGTTTCCGAACCCTGTGACGGTGGCATGAAGCTCGTTTCCTGCCCCTGCTGGGCAGTGGTTACAGTTTGCGTTTGACCCGTATCTGTATTGCGACTGATCCGGACGGATTCCTCTCCTTCATGTATCTCGATTTCTGCAACGCCGGATTCTTCCAGCAACTCGATCAGCTTTTTTACCTTGCGTATGTCCATGAATCGGGGATTACTCCTGGTCCAGTTTCAGATGTCTTAATGCCGCCTGGAATGCGAGTTCGTATCCGAGGGCGCCGGCTCCACTGATGACAGCCACGGCAATATCGGAAAGAAAGGATTTCCGGCGAAACTCCTCCCGGGCGAAGACATTCGAGAGATGCACCTCGATAAACGGCAGTTCCACGCTGAGAAAGGCATCGCGCAGGGCCACGCTGGTATGGGTAAAGGCGCCGGGATTGATAATTATGAAATCGGTACCGTCCTGCCGGGCCTCGTGAATACGGTCCACGAGTTCATGCTCCGCGTTGGACTGGAGAATACTGACCTGGTGGCCTATCTCGCTGGCGTAATGGGTCAGATTTTCGTTGATTTCTTCCAGCGTCGTGGTCCCGTACACCTCGGGCTCACGCTGCCCCAAAAGGTTAAGATTTGGCCCGTGCAGAACCAGAAATACCGCCATAGGTAATACCCACTGCTTATAATTATTATGGGAGATAAGAACAATTCGCGGCAGTTTAGCATAATTTGCCGCTGATTCGATAATTTCCGAATTTTGCAGCTACAGCAGGGACTGGATAATGCTTTCAGCCTTTTCGCCCGGCAGGGGCCCACGTTGCTTATGTGCGATGCGGCCCTCCCGGTCCACGATGACCGTGTAGGGCAGCGCACCGATGGTATTACCGTATTCCTCGGATATCCGGATGACGTCACCCTGCCCGATCAGCAACGGGTAATTGACGTGAAATTCTGCGGCAAAATCACTCACCGGCCCGGCTTCTTCCGGTGCTATCCCGACAAACCGGACCCCCTGTTCGGCATACTTTTCCTGCAGGTGCACGAACTCCGGGATCTCGTCCCGGCACGGCGGGCACCAGGTGGCCCAGAAATTCAGCACCAGCACCTTGCCGTTCCATTCACCGACATCACGGGTAACACCTTCGATATCCGGTAATGCAAAATCAGGACGGTGCGTACCAACTTCCAGCGATTCGGGATCTTTTACCGGCGGTGCCATTTTCCGATCGGGAGATGAATATTGATTGTAATAGAGGTGACTGACGACACCGCCGAGTACAGCCATCAAAAGACCAACGTAAATAATATGTCGTGTCTTCACAACTGTTCGACCTGGTTGACGTGACGGATGAAATCAGCCGCCTTGACAAAACCGACCAGACGATGCGATGTCACTTCTTCTCCGTTCCTGAAAAACAGGATGGCCGGCGGTCCGAACAGTCCAAAACGCTTCAGCAATGCCACGTCCGCATCATTGTTGGCCGTGACATCGGCCTTGACCAGGACAACATCCTGCAGGGCGGCCTGTACGCCGGGATCCGAAAACGTAAACCGTTCCATTTCCTCGCAGGTGATGCACCAGTCGGCGTAGTAATCCAGCATCACCGTCTTGTTCTCGCGGCCGGCATTGGCGACTATCCGTTCGAGGTCGTTAACGGTTGATATCGAAGTGAAATGCAGGGCATCCTGCTTGCCGCCACCCGTGATCCCCGCCAGCGGGCTGAGCACGTTACCGCTGCCTGTCGAGGCACCGATGATCAGTGTCATACCGTAAACCAGCATGGCAAGACCAAGTCCCTTCCATAATCGAAACCAGCCGGGTTTCGACTCGACACGGTCCAGCGCTCCCATGTAAATGGCCGAGACAATAATCAACAACGCCCACAACAACATCGTCACGGGACCCGGCAATACCCTGCCCAGCAACCAGATCGCGACACCCAGCAGCAGGACACCGAACACGTTTTTGACGGCCTCCATCCACCGGCCGGCTCTCGGCAGAAGCTTCCCTGCCGAGGTACCGATAATCAGCAACGGTACGCCCATTCCAATCCCCAACGCGAACAATGCCAGCCCGCCGAGAACCGCATCACCGGTCTGGCTGATAAAGAGCAGGGCGCCGGCAAGCGGCGGGGCAACACAGGGACCGACGATGATGGCGGACAGCACGCCCATTACGGCAGCGCCATGCAGGCTGCCTTTTTTCTGTTGCCGGCTCGTTTGGTTGAGACGCTCCTGCCAGCTTACGGGCAATTGCAATTCGTAAAAGCCGAACATCGACAGGGCGAGTGCAATGAACACGGCGCTGAAAAGCACGATCACCCAGATGTTTTGCGAGGCCGCCTGCAGGTTGAAACCGAAATATCCGGCAATGACGCCGAGCACGGCATAGGTGATCGAGACAGCAACAACGAAAACCAGTGACAGCAGGAAGGCACGGCCGGTCGTGATGTCCCGTCCGTGTCCCACGATGATACCGGACAGGATCGGGATCATGGGGAATACACAGGGAGTAAGGGCAAGCAGCAGGCCGAAACCGAAAAAGACAACGATGTTTAGGAGCACGCTTTCGTCTTTCAGGTTCTGGGTAATCCGATCGTGTTCCGACAAGTTGGTGACGGCTTCAGCCGACCCGGTTGCACTATCGCCGCCCGTGGCTGACGGTATGCTGGCTCCACCGGCGGGAAGGGCCAACGCCAGGGTCCGGGTCTGGGGCGGGTAGCAGATCGCATCTTTCTTGCAGCCCTGGTATGCCACCGCCAGGTTAATGCCCTGCGCGGTTTGTTTTTCCCGCGCCAGTGTGACACCGGCCTCGACAACGCCGGTATTGATCGCCACCCGGCCGAAGTACGGATCTTCCTCGATCTCGCCTTCCGGCAGGGCAACCCCGTTGACCGTGACGCCGGGCTCATCAACTTCGAAACTGAACTTGTCCCGGTAAAGGTAATAACCCTCGGCGATCTGCCAATAGACCTGGATCCTGTCCGGCGCGACAACCTCGGCGGAGAGCTCGAACGCCTCGTCCGGCGGCAGAAATTCCCCGTCAGCCGGACCGTTTCCGCCTATCAGCCCGCTGATGCGATCCCCGAGAGATCCGGCCCCGGCCGGACCCGGCAGGACAAGCAGGCACACGCCCGCCAGCAGGGCTTTCGCAAATCTGCACATAACTCATTTGGAGGTGGTTTCGTCTATCCAGTTCAAGTAACCTTGCAGACCGGATTCTATAGGGACTGCGATAATCTCGGGCAGTTCATAGGGATGCAGGGACAGTATTTTCTTTTCGACATCCTTGTAACGATCCCTTGACGTCTTGATCAACAGAAGGAATTCATCCGCGATATTCACCTTGTTGCCCCATTTGAAATAGGACTGCATCCCGGGAAAGGTATTCACGCAGGCGGCGACATCATTGGCAATCAAATCCTGTGCCACCTGTTTGGCCGTGATGGAGCCGGGGCAGGTCGTCAATATAAGGATGTGTTCTGTTTCCTGGCTCATGTTGCAATAAAAACAGGTAATTGGCTATAGGTGTCTTGAAAACACCTATTGTGCCAACACATTTATTAATTAGCTATCACGACATCTTGCATTAATTAACGGAAGCGCCACTTGTTCAGACTACTTTTTCTGCTTTTTGTTACCGTCCCCCTGCTCGAGATCTACCTCCTGATCCAGATCGGCAGCCGGATCGGGGCATTGTATACGGTGGGCCTGGTCATATTGACCGCCATCCTCGGGGTGGCGTTGCTACGCTTGCAGGGACTCATCACCCTGGCCCGCGTCCGACAGAGCCTGGACCAGGGTCGGATACCGGCCGTCACGCTGGTGGAGGGTCTGGTGTTGCTGGTGGCGGGCGCCCTGCTCCTGACGCCGGGTTTCTTTACCGATGCCCTGGGTTTCCTGTGCCTGGTCCCGGCATTCAGGACCCGGCTCGCCAAAGCCATTTTGAAACGCCTGATCGAAAAGCGCCCACCGCCGGGTGACGGCCCAGGCCCGGGCCCGGCCACCGTGGACGCCGAGTACTGGGAAGTGGAGAAATCGGAACGCCTGGATAACCATTGATCCACTTGACACTACGAGAAGCCTTCCTATAATTAGCACTCATCAAGTAAGAGTGCTAACAACACTAACCAACCCAAAAACCAACGTATTTTCAGGAGATAGAACCTATGAAGATTCGTCCATTGCAAGATCGCGTGATCGTCAAACGCATGGAAGAGGAAAAGACCAGTGCGGGAGGCATCGTGATCCCGGACTCGGCCACGGAAAAGCCCATCAAGGGCGAGGTCATCGCTGTCGGCGACGGCAAGATCCTGGATAACGGCGAGAAACGCGCCGTGGATCTGAAAGTCGGTGACAAGGTGCTGTTCGGCAAGTATTCCGGCACCGAGGTCAAGATCGACGAGGATGAATATCTCGTCATGCGCGAAGACGACATCCTGGGCGTGCTGGAAAGCTGACCCCGGGATTTGTAGTGATTTTGAATTCAAAACCAAGTTTAAGAGGAATCTGAAAAATGAGTGCAAAAGAAATCAAATTCAGTGATGACGCACGACAGCGCATGCTGAAGGGGATCAACACCCTGGCCAATGCCGTCAAGGTCACGCTGGGTCCCAAGGGCCGCAACGTCGTGCTGGAAAAAAGCTTTGGCGCCCCGACCGTCACCAAAGACGGTGTTTCGGTCGCCAAGGAAATCGAACTGGAAAACAAGTTTGAAAACATGGGCGCACAGATGGTGAAGGAAGTCGCTTCCCAGACCTCTGATGTCGCCGGTGACGGCACCACGACCGCGACTGTGCTGGCGCAGTCCATGGTGACCGAAGGCCTGAAGGCCGTTGCCGCCGGCATGAACCCGATGGATCTCAAGCGCGGCATCGACAAGGCCGTCAAGGCCATCACCGAGGAACTGAAGAACCTGTCCAAGCCCTGCGAGGACGACAAGGCCATCTCACAGGTCGGCACCATTTCCGCCAACGCTGACAGTGACATCGGCCGGGTCATCGCTGATGCCATGGCCAAGGTCGGCAAGGAAGGCGTGATTACCGTCGAGGAAGGCTCCGGCCTGGAGAACGAACTGTCTGTCGTTGAAGGCATGCAGTTCGACCGAGGTTACCTGTCGCCCTACTTTATCAATAACCAGCAATCCATGAGTGTCGAACTGGAGGATCCCTATATCCTGCTGCACGACAAAAAGATCTCGAATATCCGTGAACTGCTGCCGGTCCTCGAGTCCGTGGCAAAAGCCGGCAAACCGCTGGTGATTGTCTCCGAGGACGTCGAAGGCGAGGCACTTGCCACGCTGGTGGTCAATACCATCCGCGGCATCGTCAAGGTCGCCGCCGTCAAGGCGCCGGGCTTCGGTGATCGCCGCAAGGCTATGCTGGAAGACATCGCCGTCCTTACCGGCGGCACGGTGATATCCGAGGAAGTCGGCCTGACCCTGGAAAAAGCCGGACTGGATGATCTCGGTACCGCCAAGAAAGTCCAGATCACCAAGGAAGACACAACCATCGTTGATGGTGCCGGCAAGTCCGCCGACATCGAGGGTCGTATCAACCAGATACGAAAGCAGATCGAGGATGCCACTTCCGACTACGACAAGGAAAAACTGCAGGAACGCGTGGCCAAGCTGGCCGGCGGTGTCGCCGTCATCAAGGTCGGTGCCGCTACCGAGGTCGAAATGAAAGAGAAGAAGGCCCGCGTGGAAGACGCCCTGCACGCAACCCGTGCGGCCGTGGAAGAAGGCGTTGTCCCCGGTGGCGGCGTGGCATTCCTGCGCGCCATATCGGTGCTCGATAATCTCAAGGGAGAAAACGACGAGCAAACCACGGGCATCAGCATTACCCGTCGGGCAATCCAGCAACCCCTGCGTCAGATCGTCCTGAACTCCGGCGGTGATGCGTCTGTTGTGGTCAACAATATCCTCGAAGGCGAGGGTAACTACGGCTACAACGCCGCAACCGGTGAGTACGGCGACATGATCGAGCTGGGTATCCTGGATCCGACCAAGGTGAGCCGTACCGCTCTCCAGAACGCCGCCTCCGTGGCCGGCCTCCTGATTACCACGGAAGCCATGGTCGCGGAACTGCCGAAGGAAGAAAAACAGGCAATGCCGGACATGGAAGGCATGGGCGGCATGGGTGGCATGGGCGGCATGATGTAAACCGGCCGTTCAAGCACCAACTTGTCGTAACAAAAACCCCGCGTGAAGCGGGGTTTTTTTATGCACGGATGATTTATGTGAACACGTGCAGGCATTATACAATGATCGCGATACTATATTACAAAGGAGCAGCCTCGTGCTTGCTGGATCTTCCGGCAGAACATCAAAGTAGATTACCATCGCCATTAATAATCACGTAATATAGAGCGTTTTTA
>DATIPP010000245.1:0-7962 GCA_035471825.1 Gammaproteobacteria bacterium | reverse complement strand
CAGTGCAATCCTGTTTCAGGCCGGGAAATAACCACGAAAAAGGAGGATTTCATCGGTGAAAATGTTGCATTATGCAACAGTTCATTACGCTGCCCATGAAGTAAATAAATGTTTACACTCATACTTTGCAGACAAGATCCGGAGACTTCCATGCGCTACATGATTCTCATTTTATGTTTCGGATTGCCGGCATTGTTCCCTGTGCTTTCCCCGGGAGAAGAAACCGTCCGGCGAATCTTTGTCAGCAATGAAAAAAGCAATACCCTGAGTGTAATAAACGAGCGTACCCTGGAAGTCGAAGCATCCGTCCCGGTAGGTGACCGTCCGCGTGACCTCGAATTCTCTCCGGACAACAGCGAACTCTATGTGGCGCTCGGCGATGAAGACGCAATCGCTGTCGTAGATCCCGTATCACTTGAAGTTATCCGCAAATTCAAGGCCGTCTCTGATCCGGAAGCACTCGCAGTACATCCGGATACGGGACAGTTGTTTATTACCTATGAAGACGCTGGACAGGTGAATATCTACGATCCGAAAACCGGTATCAAGCTTGTCGATATTAAAGTCGGACTGGAACCGGAAGGTGTCGCGGTCTCCCCCGATGGCCGATACGTTGCCGTTACCAGCGAATCAAGCAGCATGCTGCACATTATTAATGTACCGGAATTACAGATCATTGCCGAGGTCAATGTGGGCAGCCGACCGCGTGATGCGGTCTTTACCAGGGACAGTTCAAAAATCTACGTGACATCCGAAGTCGGGGGAAAGGTCGAGGTGATTGATATCAAGACAAGCAGGATTATCCAGTCAGTCCAACTGGATGATCCGGGAGTAAAACCGAAAAGCGTACTGCTCAATAATGATGAGTCAAAAGTCTATGTCGCAGGTGGCCGTGGTAACCACGTCTATGTCCTGGATGCAGCAACACTGGAAATAATCGCACGTATCCCTGTCGGTGAACGGGTATGGGGGCTGGCCTTTTCGCACGATGACAAATATCTTTTCACAACAGACGGCGTCGACGGGCAGGTGTCGGTCATTGATGCCGCCGCAAACGAGGTTATCAAAACCATCAAGGTGGGCGATTATCCCTGGGGCGTGGCAATACCCCGCCAGGATCTCTGATTACCAGACCGCATTTTCAGCAGGTTTACCACCGGATCATCCGCCGCACGACTCCGTCGCGCCGGAAGGCATGATAGATGGCCCCACTGATATGCACGGACACCAGTGCCAGCAAGATCCAGCAAGTCCAGAGATGAACGTCGGAATAAAAGATATTCAGTTCCTCGTTTTCGTAACCCCAGTCAGGCAAATCCACAAGCCACCATAAAGTAGTTGTCCAGCCGCTGTAGGCCGAGGAGAGATACCCGCTGAGGCAACAGGCAAAGATGGTGATGTAGAGGACTACGTGATCAAATATGGCCAGTTTGTGCATCCATGGTGTCATGGCCGGCGAGGTAATAGGCGCCGGACGGTGTTTGAAACGCACGTACAGTAATATCGCCAGAACAAAAAAAATGGTTATTCCCAGGTTCTTGTGTAACTGGAAAGGCAAAACACGATAACGGTATTCCTCGGAAGGCAATGGCAATGCCAGCATCCACCAGCTGGAGATAAACAAAAAGAAAATGGAAATTGCCATAAACCAGTGCATGAATATGGCTGTTTTATTGTAACCTTGTCTTTGCATAGTTGAACGTTCCGCTGAATTTTCTCTTAACTGTTATTATTAAATGTCTGCGTTACTCAGGTTCAGAATGAAATCCGGCCAACAGCCCGGCGATCATGATCAGGTGGATCAACGACCAGAGCAGGGTATCCGACAGGTACATCGCACGCAGCAACGGGCCGGCATTAACAACGGCCAGGAATCCGATTATGTCGATTGCCAGTAATAATCCGAATGTCAGTATTGCCGGTACAACTACTCCCTTTCGATAATCCACCAGTGCGATACCGATGAATACAGAAACAATGGCGATAATTGTGCCAATGGCGGAAAGCCCTATGTGGAAACTGCGAAACCAGTCCGGACTGGACAGGATCACATTCTTGGCGGTAGTACCCATCAGGTTGCACTCTTCCAGGCTGATCCCCTCTTCCACCAGTTCTTCCTCTTCGCAATCGATCGGGACATCGTGGACGGCGGCCGTATCCGGCGCATAGACAATTTGCGATAATACCTCCGTACCATGTACGGCCGCCAGGTAAATGCCGAAGGCAATGGCCATGATACCCAGCCAGCTTGCCCAGCCGGGACCTTCTGTCCCGGGGTCAATCGGGTTATTCGAATGCATTGTCTCCATTACTTACACCTGTCTTTATATTGTAAATTTTTGTTTGTGACTCACTTTATAGAGAACCGTTCCCTATCTCAATATCGCGTTGAACACATACAGGCAGAAACTATAAGCACAGCTTATAGAGATACTCGTGATTAAATGTCCACGATATTGTGACGGATAGCCAGGCGGGCGATCTCGGCAACCGTTGTTACGTCCAGTTTACTCTTGATCTGGGTACTGTAATTGGCCACTGTCTTGTAGCTGAGTGATAAACGCTTTGCAATTTCACTGGTATTCAGTCCTTCCGCCAACAGGCAGAAGATTTCAAATTCCCGCGTGGAAAGTCCGGAAAAAGGATCATCCTTGCCGCGCGATTTCTTGAATGCCAGTCTTTGTGCAATCTCGGAATCAATGTGTGAATTTCCCGCCGCCAGTTGTTTGATTGCCTCTACCAGGATTTCCGGCGCGCTACTCTTGGTGATATAACCCCTGGCACCGGCCTGCAATGCCTGTTCGACAAAGACAGTATCCTCGTGCATGCTGAAAACCAGGATTCTGGCGTCATCATCGCGGGCGAGGATACGGCGTATGGCCTCGAGACCGCCCATACCGGGCATGGACAGATCCATGACCACCACGTCCGGATCTGTTTCACTATAGGCCTTGCAGGCGAGCTCACCGGTATCGGCCTCGGCAACCACCTCTATTTCCTCCGAGTTCTTTAACAATGTTCTGTAACCCGCCCTTACGACCGCATGGTCATCGGCAAGAAGAACCCGGATTTTATGCGTAGTAATCATGACAACCTGTCCTGGGAAGTTAATGGCACACGTATATTCATTTCGACACCTTCACCGGGAGCCGATGATAACCGGAATTCTCCCTTGAGGGCACTGGTCCGCTCCCGTATGCCCGGAAGGCCCAGCCCCCACGGCGTCCTGTCCTTGTCAAACCCTCGGCCATTATCGCTCACACGCAGCTCAATTTGGTCATGGTCAGGAAATTTTCCTTTCAGCATCCGGATATTGATATCCACCTTGCTGGCATCGGAATGCTTGACAATATTGGTCAGGCTCTCCTGCACTATCCGGTAAATACTGATACAGATTTCGTCACTGAGTTCAGTGAAATCGCCGGTAAAAGCGAAAGAACAAAATACGTCCTGGTGCCTTTCATTCCAGTCATCGATCATGTCCTGCAATGCCGCGATAAGACCCAGTTCATCGAGGACTGCAGGACGCAGTGACTTCATCATGGTACGTGCAACATCATACATATAGTTCGACATATCGATTATGGTCCCGGCACTGGCTGCAACCGCCGGCAGGGCCTTTTTTGACTGTTGTTCTATCGAGACCGCCACTGCCTTGATTGCCGTGATCGATTGCCCCAGTTCATCGTGCAGTTCATGGGCCAGCATGCGGCGTTCATTCTCCTGGATAGCGAGCGAACGCTGGGTGAGCAACCTGTTTTCTTCACGGCTGCGTTCCAGTTCCGCGGCCATGAGATTGAATTTTTCTGATATACGCGTGAGTTCCGGCAACTTGAACCGTGGCAGCCGCAGTCGGTAATTACCCTGTTCTATCCCTCCCAGGCCATTCAGTATCGTGTCAATAGGTTTCAGGCCCCGCCCGAGCGTGATAAAAACCAGCACATTGGCCAGAACCAGGAACAAAGTAAGGAGTCCAAGAATACCCCGGGTCTCGTTCCATGCCTCGGTGATTTCGTCCGCGGGATCGGCACTGATGAGGATCTCGACCGGTGGTATCCCGTCAACCATCAGGATCCTCTGGTATTCAACCGGGGGCGGTGTTGTCAGGCGTGTAAACCAATCCGGCGCATCGGCGACGATAGAGGGATCATTCATGATGGGTATAGCCGTCCCACGACCGTCCAGCAGTCGCAACTGCATGTCGAGGTGCCGTATACTCTCGAGACTCGCGATTTGCTCCAGTGCCCGTTTGCTGGTGACGATCGGATTCCCGCCCTCCTGGTTCGCCAGCGCCACCTCGAACAACTGCAGGGTCAGTTTACTGGTCGCGCGTACTTCCTCGTTGACCGTATTGCGGGCATTGTCGATCACATAGATACTCCCAATCAGGAGTATCAATGTGAAAAGAATGGTTATATACAGGCTCAGGCGAAATCGCAGGCTCATGGAGGCACATTACCAGATAAATATTGATTCCACAGGGTCAAAAAACAGGTATGTTCGTTTACAATGCAGCGCTTCCAGTCATCCGGCAATTGGATGTAAGAGCCGGGAAAAGATATCATTTATTCAAAGAATAAAATAATTTAGGAAAAATTCCTGCCGGTATTTATGAATAAAATCATTGCTATCCCAATACTCCTCGTCCTGTCCCTGTCACCCGGAGTAAATGCCGCGGACAAACTGGACGCGGCCGTGACCGAAACCGTCGAGGCCAACCAGACAGCGCGCGAGTCACAGTACCGTATCGACAGCATGGCTGACGATACCCGTGACCTGTTACAGGAATACCGGAATGTCCTGGACAAGCTGGAGAGTCTCCGTGCATACAACGACCAGCTTGAACGGCTGTCTGAAAATCAGGACGAAACGCTGGCCTCCCTGAACCGCCAACTCGACAGCGTCGAGGATACCCAACGAGAAATCGTGCCATTCATGCTGCGGATGATCGAGGTATTGGGAGAATTCATATCTCTCGATATGCCATTTCTTGCAGAAGAGCGACAGACGCGACTGGAGACGCTCCGTGGAATGATGGATCGTCCAGACGTTTCCCTGCCGGACAAATACCGTCGCATCATGGAAGCCTACCAGGTCGAGATGGAATATGGTCGTACCATTGAAGCCACCACCAGTGCGATTTCAATAAACGGCGAACAAAACACCGTCGACTTGCTGCGTATCGGTCGGGTCATGTTGTTGTACCAGACACTCGACGGCACCCGAAGTGGTTACTGGGACAAACAATCAACCAGCTGGAAACTATTACCGGAGGAATATAACCAGTCCATACAAAAGGGGTTGCATATTGCGCGGAAACAGTCACCGCCGGACCTGTTCAGGATTCCGGTATTCGCACCTGCAGAAGCGGGTATCCGCGAACCGGTTTCGCAGGCAGCCACTTTTGAAGAACCGGAACCGGAACAGGATCAGGAGCAAGTCCAATGAGCAAAATCCTCCTGATATTGCTGATGTGCCTGGTTCCATTTATCAATGCAAAAGCGGCGGACTCGCTGGATGAACTCCTCGAGGAGATCAGGGCTGAACACCAGCAGGAAAAAAAGCTGCATACCGAGCGGGAGCAACGGTTCAGGGAAGAGCGCGACCGGCAAAAACAACTGCTCGAAGAAGCGAAAGCGGAACTGGCCGCCGAGGAAAAACGCAGCGAGGCATTAAAGGTCAGTTACGATCAGAAGGAACAGGAAATACAGTCCAAGAACGAGTTGTTGCAGTTGCGCATGGGTTCACTGGGTGAACTGCTGGGTGTTGTCCGTCAGGTTGCCGGTGATATCGATGTCGTTATTGATAATTCCCTCGTTTCGGCGCAAAAACCCGGCCGCGACAAAATCCTGGAACAGTTGAGCACTTCCAAGGCCCTGCCGGAGATCAGTGAACTGGAACAACTCTGGCAACTGGTGCTCGACGAGATGGTCAGTGCCGGCAAGGTCGTCAGTTTTTCATCCAATATCATCACCAATACCGGTGAGCAGAAACAGGAAACAGTAACGCGTGTGGGCGTATTCAACGCAGTCACAAACGGCCGCTTCCTGCGCTATGTTGCTGACACCGGACAACTGGTTGAACCGGGTAAACAGCCGGCGGAACGGTTCCGGGCCATGGCCCGGACACTTGAAAACACTGATACCGGAATTGCTCCCTTTCCCCTCGATCCCACCCGCGGTTCGATGCTGGCGTTACTGGTCCAGGTGCCGGATCTGAAAACCCGTGTTCGCCAGGGCGGGATTGTCGGCATCGTGATTATCTTTATCGGACTGGTCGGCCTGTTGATCACACTGGAACGGTTTACCATGCTCGGGATCATCAACAGCAAGGTCAAAAAACAAATGCAAAGTGACACACCCGATAATAACCCGCTCGGACGTATCATGTCTGTATACCAGTCGAACCCGGACGTTGATACGGAAACACTGGAGCTCAAGCTGGATGAAGCCATTTTGAAGGAAATCCCGGCTCTGAAACGTGGCCTCGGTATCCTGGCCCTGCTGGCCGCCATCGCTCCACTGCTGGGACTGCTCGGGACCGTGACCGGTATCATTGAAACCTTTCAGTCAATCACGCTGTTCGGCACCGGCGATCCCAGGGTTATGTCCGGTGGTATTTCACAGGCACTGGTTACCACGGTCATGGGACTTGTCGTTGCCATACCGTTATTACTGTTTCACAGTTTCCTGACAGCGAGAAGCAACCGGCTGGTACACGTGCTGGATGAAAAAAGCGCGGCCTATGTGGCAATGCTGGCGGAGGCAAACCGGAAATAAAGCATATGCCCCATCAACTGCTACCAGTCATGGAGTTTTTCGATCGTGGCGGACCGGTACTCGTCGCCGTGCTGCTGACATCAATTCTTCTGTGGGCATTGATTCTTGAGCGTTACTGGTTTTTTTTCTTCACCTATCCAAAGCAACTGGACCAGATAATAACCATATGGGAACAGCGGACGGATCACACTTCATGGTATGCATTGCGTATCCGCGAAGGTTTGATCGCCGATATGATCATTGCTTCGAAAAAATATATCGTTCCGATTCAGGCTATCATTTCGGTTTTGCCCCTCCTAGGACTGCTTGGCACAGTTACCGGCATGATTGCCATCTTCGATGTCATGAATATTTTCAGTACCGGGAATGCCCGTGGTATGGCCTCCGGCATTTCCAGGGCATTGCTGCCGACAACGGCAGGTCTCGTTGCGTCACTGGTAGGACTTTACTTCAGTTCGGACCTGGTACACCGCGCCACCACGCTAACTGACAGGGCCCGCGATCGTTTACAGGTATAACCATGCGTCACAGTCATACCGAACAGGAAACTGCCGCAGCCAATGTCAATATCACGCCATTGATTGACGTTGTATTCATTCTCCTGATTTTTTTTCTGGTTACAGCCTCCTTTACCAAGGAAGCCGGTGTCGAAGTTAATCGGCCAACGGCACAGACTGCCGTCCGCCAGGAACGCGGCAACCTGATCATTGCCGTAAAAAAGAACGGAGAAATCTGGGTGGACAACCATCAGATCGATATCCGTTCCATCCGTGCCCATATCGAGCGCCTCCATGCCCAGAACCCCGAGGGCACGATAATAATCAAGGCCGACAAGGACACCCGCACAGGGGTGACGGTCGAGGTTCTGGACCAGGTCCGACTTGCCGGAGTTAACAACGTGGCTATTGCTGCTTCCCGTGATTGATTCCCCCACACCAGTAAACCCATGCCGGTTAATCTCTTTAAATCACCCCTCATCCTTACAGCAGCATTCCTGATCAATGTCCTGATCTTTATCCTCATTCACCAGTTGGTAACCAACGAACTGGGCGAAGTACCCGAGATCAAGGATCTCTATTTTGTCGATTTCATCCGGGTAAAAGAAGAACCCGAACAGCCAGAGGAAACCGAAAGGCGTGAGAGACCGGACAAGCCACCGCCACCCGAACCGGAAGAAAATCCG
>DATIPP010000244.1:0-6695 GCA_035471825.1 Gammaproteobacteria bacterium | reverse complement strand
CATGTATCCTCCCTTGTATCTACTGGCCTGGTGGCCGGAATATTGTTGCGCTGCGGTTGCAAAATCCAGCTTCTTGTCCTCGATATCTTTTTTGATCCCGGCGGCTTTTTTCTTGAGCATTTCCCGGTCTTTTTCCGACATGCCTTCCGTGTAGGGCAAAAAGATCTGCCAGATATAGACCCTTTTACCCAGTACGAACTTGTCCCGGTTTTTTTCATAATAGGTGCGGATCTGTTCATCGGTGGGAAAATCATCGGGAATCTTGTTTGAAATCAGTTTCCCGACATATATTTCCCGCAGCACGTTTTCCGCACCGCGTTTTGCCAGGAACAGGTTTTGTTCGTCCTGGTCTATCTTGTTGGCGCTTGCCGCGGCAAGTACCGATTTCTTGCCGGCCTCGCTTTCGATAAACCGGCTGAATGTCTCCTTGTCGGCCAGCACTGCCTTGCGCTGCTCCGGTGTGGCAACCGCAATAATCTTGACAATCTCCTCGTATCCCAGGCTCGGCTTGATGGCAACGCCATCTTCCTGTTCACCCTTCCTGTCTGGTTCATCCCTGGCTGCCGTTTGTACCGGTCCGGATTCAGGCTTGTCCAGGCCGAGCAAATCACGAATCGAAATCGCGGTAGCAAGCTGAGTATAAGCCAGCAAAACACCTGATATCAGCACCAGGCCGATCAATAACTTGGAAATGGTGGAGGCAAGCATACAAAAATCCCGGTTACAACTGGTGAATGTCGGGAAATTTTATCAGATTAAGACATTTCAGAAACCAACTCTTTGACCGGTCCCGAAACCCGCGCACAGTACTTATATCCCGAGACCGATCAGGGATATATGTGTTTTTCCCTTTAAGAATAATGGGGTATGATGATGATCGATATTCAGGCGGGCGCCCCGAACAGAGTGGCCAACAACCGAGGATTTTCCAGCACATCCCAGCATCCGGTTCTCGCCCGGCGAACAGAACTTCAGCACGGGAAACTGTTTACTTTATTCAAAAAAAACTAAAATAATAGATGTTTATGACAAGAACCTGTCTCAATACACAACCTGATACCGTAGCAGCAAGCGAAATAAATGGCACCTAAGACGACTAATCTGGCCATTGTATTTGCCGATATCACCGGTAGTACCAAACTCTACGAAACCCTGGGAGATCAGACCGCCCGGGCCAAGGTCGCTGAAACCCTTGAAACTATCAGCCGCGTGGTCAAGGAACATAACGGCACTGTCATCAAGACTATCGGTGACGAGGTCATGTGCACCTTTTCCACGGCGGAGGACGCCGCCCAGGCCTGCTGCGCAATGCATGAAGCCATGGAAGAGGTGAATACCGATGTCAAGGAAGGCGTGACGATCACCATCCGGGTTGGCATGCATTACGGCCCCGCCATTATGGAAGGCGGCGATGTATTCGGCGATGCCGTTAACCTGGCGGCCCGGATGGCTGCGCAGGCAAAAGCGGAGCAGATCATCACGACGCTCAGCACCGTTGAAAAACTCTCGCCGGTTTTGCGTGCCAGCACCCGTTTTATCGATCATGCTCCGATCAAGGGCAAGCAGGAAGAAATCGATATCTACGAGATCATCTGGCAGGAAGAGGACGTCACCCGCATGGCAACCGGGATGCTGGACAACAAAACTGCCCCGCAGGTCAACCTCCGGCTACGCTATAACGATGTCGACATGCTTCTGAGCAAACAACGTACCAGTGTCATGATGGGCAGGAGCAAGGATTGTGATTTACCGATTAATGAAAAGATGGCCTCCCGCCAGCATGTACGTATTGAACTGCGGCGGGACAAGTTTTTCATCATTGATCAAAGTACGAATGGCACCCATGTACGGATTGAAAACGGAGAGGATGCCTTCCTGCGACGGGAAGAAATGCCGATTAATGGTGCGGGACAAATCAGTCTGGGCAAGGGTTTTAACGAGAACCCGACTGAAATCATTACATTCAGCCATGAGACGTCCTGATCAACCGGTTTCTTTCCCTTCCCGCAAGGTCCCGTACCTGCACAGAACAACATGGCCCGTTATCAATGACCGCTATCACACAAAGTGACTCCCTATGAGCACAGTGAATGCCGATAAAAAACCGGAAACACCTCTCAGCTGGAAATCCTTCGGCATTACGGATACCGGTAAGGTGCGCAAGCACAATGAAGATTCCCTGCTGGACAAGCCGGAGATCGGTTTATGGGCGGTTGCCGATGGTATGGGTGGACATGCAGCCGGTGATGTTGCCAGCCAGATGATTGTGAATACTCTCAGCAAGGTGCATGAAGGCGTCACCCTTGACCATTACATCGACGATATCGAGGACCGGCTGCTCGAGGTGAACCAAAAACTGATCAAGCGTGCCAATGAATCGGAGAAACGCCTGACTATAGGCAGCACGGTAGTCGTGATGGTAGCTTACGGAAACTACTGTGTATTTGCGTGGGCCGGAGACAGTCGCCTGTATCGATTGCGTAACAACGAATTGCGGCAGATGACAACCGACCATTCACAGGTGGAATTATACGTGGAGCGCGGCCTGATCACCCGCGAAGAGGCCACGGTCCATCCGCACGGCAACATGATTACCCGTGCCGTGGGAGCAACAGATGATCTGTTTCTGGATATGGATATCCAGGAGATGGAGAAAAATGATCGTTACATGCTCTGCAGTGACGGCCTGACCAAGCATCTCTCGGATTTTGAAATCGAGGATATACTCCAGGATGGTAATGAAGAAGAATGCTGCAAGACATTGATCGACCTGACACTCGAACGGGGTGCCGGGGATAATGTTTCCGTCATTGTCGTTGATATTCACTAGCGAGTTAGGAGTTATATTCGGTGGCTGACTTTAAAACTGCACTTGAGGCCCTGGCCAAGGGCGAACTGAAACTGGAGGTGTTAAGTAACCAGTTGGCGAAGCTGCTCGAACAACAGCCGCAATACGCCACGCGGATGCTCGGTCACCTGGATGAAATGTACAACAAGAAAAAGATTGATGACCACGTCTATGCAAAGCTGAAACGCCAAATCAATCAATACCGCCGTGCACACGCTTCCCAGACTGAAAGCGGTGGAGGACCCGGCGGGGATTCCACGGTCTTTGCCCAGGAAGATGAAGATAATGTCGTCGATGATGCCACCCCGGCCGATGGCACCCGGGTTATGGATGAAAGTGAAAAATCGGCCACGACTACGGAATCCGACACGGCGGCCTTCGATGTAACGGGCGAGAGCGACATGAGCTCGGTGGACATCGATATCAGCGGTGTCGGCCAGGACACCTCTACACCTACGTCTGCCACCGGTCCGGCCGGGACCGAATGGTCCGATCCTTCCGCCGCATTGCAACAGGCCGGCGAGGAAATGGGGCCGGGATCGATCATCAAGCAACGCTTCAAACTCCTCGACGTCCTGGGTGTCGGCGGCATGGGTAAAGTTTACAAGGGCATCGACCTGCTCAAGGAAGAGGCCCGGGACAAAAACCCCTACGTGGCAATCAAACTTTTGAACGAGGATTTCCGGGACCATCCCGAAGCGTTCATCTCGCTGCAACGTGAATCCAGCCGCCAGCAGAAACTGGCACACCCGAATATCGCCACGGTTTATGATTTCGACCGTATCGGCGGTCCGGGCACCCCGGTCTATATCACCATGGAGCTCATGGAAGGCGTGCCGCTGAATGACTACATCAAGAAAAAGGTCCGCAAGGAAGGCGGCCTGCCCTTTGACGAAGCATTCGATATCATCCGGCAACTGGGTGCGGCGCTTTCCTATGCCCATGAAAGACGGCTGGTTCATTCCGATTTCAAACCGGGCAACGCCTTCCTGTGTAATGACGGCACGGTGAAAACCCTGGACTTCGGCATCGCCCGGGCCGTGAAAAACCCGCAGACGGGCGAGGCCGAGAAAACACTGTTCGACCCGGGCAAGCTCGGCGCCCTCACGCCAGCCTATGCCAGCCTGGAGATGCTGGAAGGCGAGGAACCGGATACCCGCGACGATACCTACGCCCTCGGTTGTGTCGCTTTTGAATTGCTGACCGGCAAACATCCCTTTAACAAGTTGCCGGCCAACAAGGCCATGGAAAACAAATTGATTCCTGCCCCGGTCAAGGGACTGAAAAAGAAACAGAACAAGGCATTACGCAAGGCGGTGGCGTTCAAACGCGAGGACCGCTACAACACCGTCGATGATTTCATCGAGGATCTGGAAGCAAAATTCATCTGGTATAAAAACCCCTGGGCGATAACGGCAGTCCTTGTTATCGTTATCGGCATCGGCGCCACGGCTCCTGTCATGAACTACCTGCACAAACAGGAGATCAACAAAATTACCGCGGCAATCAAAACCGGTGATGCCAATACGATTAGTAACCAGTTGGCCGCAATAAGTGATCTGGATAAAGGCGATCAATTGACTATTACGACCGAAGCCAAGGATTCCATACAGCAATACTTCGGCAATCAAATCAGCAGCCTGATTGATACCAGCAGTGCCGACTACAATTTCCCCGAGGCGGAAAAGCTACTCGACCAGGTGGCACTTTATTACCCTGATTCCAGTTTTCTGATCAACCAGCGGGAACTGATTGCCACCAGAAAGAAACAGAAGCTGAGTGAACTCTACAGCGAATTTTCGGAAGCACTGACAGCCGCGAAAGAACGGGATGATCCATCCCTGCTGGACAACACCAAGGATATTCTCAATACCATCCGCCTGCGGGTCGATCCGGAGAACCCGTTGTTGACTGATCCGCGGCCGAGCAACCAGTACCGCGTACTGGCAGACGAATCGTTCAACCAGGGCAACCTGGACCGGGCCATGACACTGGTTACCGCCGGCCTGGACCTCGCACCGGATGATCAACGTCTCATGGACCTGAAAAACCGGGTGGAAAAACAGATCCAGATCGTCAGCCTGCAGGAACAGATTGGCAGCATCCAGAGCCAGCTCACCAGCCTGTCGGATTACAAACAGCATGAAGAAGATATCCAGAAGCTGGCTGAATTGAACCCGGGTGATCCGTTGCTCTCATCGCTCGCAATCGGATTACAGCAAAACATTGATCGGGAACTCACCAGCATATTGAATACCGGTGACCGGGCCGACGCGGAGGCCCTGGCCGAGGAATATGGCGGTTTAATGAGTTCACTGGAACTCGGACGCCTTCTGACGCGAGTCAAGCTGGCCCATCTCACTGGTACCGAACGGACCGAAGCCATCCAGAGTATCGTGGATAAGGACAAGACCGCGATTCAAGAATTACTGCAGGAACCGAAACTGGATAACGACGAGTGGAAAGCGAAATTGCTGGCGAATGTACAGGAACTTGATTCACTCGCCGGTGAAGATCCCGCTATCGCCTCAGACCTGCGCGGCATACGCCAGTCCATTGCGGACTTGTATATTGAAAGGGCCAACCAGACGCTGGCAAACAATCGTTTCGATGTCGCGACGGAACTGATCGACAGTGCCGAACGGTTCGCGCCGGGACTGGCTGAAATCACCGCCACCAGGAACAAGGTGGCCCAGGCACGCGCCGATCATGAACGGCAACTCCGCATCGACGGCCTGAAGAAGGACTTCATCGCCCAGGTCGAGGGTAACCAGGTTGTCAAGGCACTGGAATATTTCAATGAATTGAAAACCGAATTGCCGCCGAATGACACTTTCATCACCTCGGAAGCACCGGCCATGCTCGCCAGGAGTTACGGTTCATTGGCGAAGAGCCGGTATGAAGCCGGTGATTTTGTCAATGCTGTTAAACTGGCCGATGAAGGCCTGAAATATGACCCGGACAATTCCAGTCTGCAGCAGGCACGCCGCGAATATGCCGTGGATGCCAATATCGAAGAGCTGACTAACCGGTTCAGGACGGCGCTCACATTTAACGTCGAAGATGTCAGGACAAAGTTTGGCGAAATCGAGACCGTAGCACCGGCCAAATACAGCAAGTTCCGCCAGGACGCGATCAAGCTGCTGGAGGAAAGGATCCGTAATGCGACAGACAAGAATGCGGCGGCTACGCTTGCCCAGAACGCGGCCACGATATTTCCCGGCACCGTCCTGGATCAGCTCAGGCAGGAACTGAAACCGGAACCCTGGGACCGGGCTACAGAGGCCAGTGCCGCCCTGTCCGCCGGCAAGCTCACGGAAGCCACAGCAATCCAGCAGAGCGAAGCAGCCGATTTTACCGGGCATCCTGAATTCGTTGCCTTCTCGGAAGAGCTGGCCGCCAAAAAAGCGGAAGCGCTGGATGCCTACGAGTTATTCCAGGAAGAAAAGGAAGCTGCCGGCGAAGACTACGATCAACTGCGTGACGCCAGGAAATTACTGGCCCGCGCCCAGGCCCTGTGGACCGACAACCCGGACTACGATACCGCCGTAACCGAGCTTGATGCCCTGATCGCCGCGAACAAACCGGCCCCCAAGATTATCCAGCGCGAGGAAGTGGACATTGCCGCCGTCTCGCCTGCAGAAACGGGAACACCGGAAGACGCGGCAAAGGCGCAGAAGGAATGGAAACCCATATCGAGCGGCCGTGAATGCGAATCCAGGCTGGCCGGTTACGGCAAGCGTGCCAAGGCAATCTGCTTTGACTTTGTCAACGATGGCTGGCGCGGCCCGTTAATGGTGGTTGTACCGGCCGGTGGGGAATTCAACAAGGATTTTGCCATCAGCAA
>DATIPP010000243.1:0-20399 GCA_035471825.1 Gammaproteobacteria bacterium | reverse complement strand
TCCTGGCGGCCAGCGCCATGATCGGCCTGATAAGACCAGTCAGCACTGCGGTGCCGGTGAGCAAAACTTTCAGGAAATGACGGCGGGTATGGTTCATTGGTTCAAATAAAAGCCCGGTTTCTACCTAATATCGAGTTCTTTTTCCAGTTGAAGTTCATATTCCAGTTGAGCCAGCCGCGCACTGACGCGTTCTTCCTGGTAATAATCAAGCGGGGTCTGGCGCTGGGCATACTTCAACCGGTCAATCGCGAGTTGAGTCTCCCCGGACAAATAGTAATACTCGGCCTTGGCAATGCCAGCTTCCGCCGGGTGGCCGGTCTGGGCCTCGGCCTGAGACAGCAGATCAAAATAATACAGGTCCGGTTCGTGATCGCGGCCATACTTGCGCAGGATCTCGCGGGCCCTCGCGGGTTGTTTGGCATCCAGCAGGGCGCGGGCATATTTGTAGATCACCGGGCGGTAATCCGGGTACAAGGTATAGGCCTTGTCGTAGAATGCAATGGCAGCATTGAAATTCCGCCGTGCCGACTCAAGGTCTGCGGCCGCCAGCAGGTAGGCGGAATTTTCCGGTTCCTTTTCCAGCAGGTAGCGTAACTGCTCCTGTGCCCGGTTGAATTCGTCCGCGGCCGTCAACGCCAGGGCATAGCCGTAGCGTTCCGGGTCCTTGTCGGTCAAGCGTTCATCGCCGAGGCGTTGTTCGAAGATCTTGATGGCATCACCGGGTTCTTCCGCATTGTGTACCAGCAGTTTTGCCCGCACAAGCTTGAAGTTGATACTGCTGGTATATTCCTTTTTCGGGTATTGTTCCGCTCTTGCTATCGAGTCGGCGATACGTGAAGTGGTCAACGGGTGTGTGCGTAAATATTCCGGCGCATTTCCCTGGTAGTACTTGGATGCGTGTTGCAGTCGCTGGAAAAACTCGGGCATGCCGCGCGGATCAAAACCGGAACGGGCCAGAAGTTTCATGCCGACCCGGTCCGCCTCTTCTTCGTTGGCGCGGGTGAAATTAATCTGTGCCTGTGCGCTTAACCCGGAAGCCAGTGCCACCGCCGCTACGCCTGCCTGGGGATTGGCGATACCGAGGGCGATGGCGCCGATGAGGGCCGCCGCCGAGGGAATACTGAACTGGTCGGCCTTTTCGAATGTGCGCGCCATGTGGCGCTGGGTCACGTGGGCGATTTCGTGGGCCAGCACCCCGGCCAGTTCGCTTTCGTCCCGGGAATTCAGTATGACACCGCTGTTGATGCCGATGACGCCACCTGGCGCAGCAAAGGCGTTAACCCTGGCATCATCGATGACAAAGAAATTGAACGGTATCTGGTTGTCGTCGCTGTTGGCGACGAGTTGGTAGCCGACAGAATTGATATAGGAATCGACCTCGGGGTCACGCACGAGGTTGGCATAGCGCCTCGCCTGACGCATGATGGCCTGCCCCAACCGCCGCTCGTATTCGGGCGAAACCACACTGCCGGCTGAATCACCGAAATCTGGCAGATTCTGTGTGTCGCCTCCGAAGCAGACAGCGGGCAGTAATAACAGCGGAATAACTGCGGCTAGCAGGCGGTTCACAAATCTGGCCAGTTTCATGGGTAGCAGATATATTGAGTCCGGAGAGCAAATGCAAGTTCCTTTGTTCTGCATTCGCAATCGGTATCGGTACAATTCGTGTCGTCCTGTTTTAACAGATTCTGACAGGATTATTGTTACATTTCCGCATTTGTACAGGTATACATTCCAGGAGATTTCTTTCTATGGCAGATAATGACAAAAAGAACGCATTTTATGCGCAGTCTGGTGGAGTAACCGCCGTTATCAATGCCAGCGCCTGCGGCGTCATCGAAACTGCGCGCAGGAACGCCGGTAAAATCGGCAAGGTTTATGCAGGACGCAACGGCATTATCGGCGCGTTAACAGAAGACCTTATCGATACCAGCCAGGAAACGGATGCGGCGATCGCGGCATTGCGGCAGACGCCCTCCGGGGCCTTCGGGTCCTGCCGTTATAAACTCAAGGGGCTGGACGAGAACCGCACCGAATACGAACGCCTGATCGAGGTCTTTCGCGCCCACGATATCGGGTATTTTTTCTACAATGGTGGCGGTGATTCTGCCGATACCTGCCACAAGGTGTCGCAACTTTCAGAAACACTGGGTTTCCCGATCCAGGCGATTCATATCCCGAAGACGGTGGATAATGATTTGCCCATTACTGATACCTGTCCGGGTTTCGGCTCGGTCGCAAAATATATCGCAGTCTCCACACGTGAGGCCTCCTTCGATGTCTGTTCGATGGCGGAAACTTCCACCAAGGTATTCGTCATCGAGGTCATGGGCCGTCATGCCGGCTGGATAGCGGCCGCAGGGGGACTGGCAGCGGATGAAGATAACGACATCCCGATTCTGATCCTGTTCCCCGAGGTGGAATTCGACCAGGATCGTTTTCTCGCCCGGGTAAAAGAGAATGTCGAACAGGCAGGTTTTTGCACGGTAGTTGTCTCGGAAGGGGCGAAATGGCCGGACGGACATTTCCTTGCCGAACAGGGGACGCGGGACGCCTTCGGCCACGCGCAACTCGGCGGTGCGGCGCCGGTCGTGGCCAACATGATCAAGGACGCACACGGTTATAAATACCACTGGGCCGTGGCCGACTACCTGCAACGGTCCGCAAGACACATCGCATCGAAAACGGATGTCGATCAGGCCTATGCCGTTGGGAAAGCGGGCGTGGAATTCGCACTGGCCGGTGAAAATGCCGTTATGGTGACCATCGAACGCCGGTCTAACGATCCTTATAAATGGGCGATCGGCAAGGCCCCCCTGTCCGAGGTGGCCAACGTCGAGAAGAAAATGCCGGTGTCATTTATCAGTGAGGACGGTTTCGGAATTACCGCTGACTGTCGCCGCTACCTCCAGCCGTTGATAAGCGGGGAGGATTACCCGTCCTACGAAAACGGTTTGCCGCGCTACGTCCGGCTGCAAAACGTGGCCGTGCCCCGCAAGCTCGAGTCTGACTTTGCACTGCGGTGATATCGAAGTACAATTTGCACCATTTTTAACCACGCTCAATGACAGAGAGGGGCTGCACGGCCCCTTAATTTTTGTGTTACCAACCTTATTCAGGGGAGAAAGTCCAATGTCATCAGCATTAGCATTTGCATTGCTGTGCGGTTTTCTGGCGATTGTTTACGGGATCTGGTCAATGCGCTGGGTGTTGGCGCAGCCGCAGGGGAATGAACGCATGCGCGAGATTGCCGCGGCGATCCAGCAGGGCGCATCCGCCTATCTCAACCGGCAATACACCACCATATCGATCGTCGGTGTGGTGCTGTTTCTGGCCCTCGGATTTGCGCTGGACTGGCAGACGTCCATCGGTTTCCTGATAGGCGCCGTCTTTTCAGGTGCCGCGGGGTATATCGGCATGAATATTTCTGTGCGGTCCAATCTGCGCACGGCGGAGGCTGCCAACAAGGGGATCAACGCGGCGTTGACCGTAGCCTTCCGGGGTGGCGCGATCACCGGACTTCTGGTCGTTGGCCTGGGCCTGCTCGGTGTCGCCGGTTACTACGCCATTCTCTCCGCCATGGGCCTGGAGATTAACAAGATCCTGCATGCGCTGGTCGGACTCGGTTTCGGCGGATCGCTGATCTCGATCTTTGCCCGTCTGGGCGGCGGTATCTTTACGAAAGGTGCCGATGTCGGCGCCGACCTGGTGGGCAAGGTCGAGGCCGGTATCCCGGAAGACGACCCGCGTAATCCGGCCGTCATCGCCGACAACGTCGGTGACAATGTCGGTGACTGCGCCGGCATGGCCGCGGATCTGTTCGAGACCTACGCGGTCACCGTGATTGCCACCATGCTGCTGGGTAGTTTGATCGTAGATGGCGCGGGTGAGGGTGCCGTTGTCTATCCCCTGGTATTGGGCGGTGTTTCCATTATTGCCTCGGTAATCGGCACTTTCTTCGTCAAGTCCGGCGAGAGCGGCAGTATTATGGGGGCACTGTACCGCGGCCTGATCGTTGCCGGCGTGTTGGCGGTGATCGCCTTTTACCCGGTCACCGGCTGGGTGCTGGGCGAGACCGTGTCAATCGGCGGTAATGTTATCGATTCCATCTCCGTTTATTACACGGCGATTATCGGCCTGGTGCTGACGGCGGCGCTGGTGTGGATCACCGAGTATTACACCGGTACGGAATATTCACCGGTAAAACACGTGGCGGCTGCCTCCGAGACCGGTCACGCCACCAATATCATCGCCGGGCTGGGTGTTTCCATGAAGTCCACCGCCCTGCCTGTACTCGCCGTCTGTGCCAGTATCTGGGGGGCGTATGAACTGGCCGGCCTGTACGGAATAGCCATCGCCGCCACGTCCATGCTGTCCATGACGGGCATCATCGTTGCGCTGGATGCTTTCGGCCCGATCACCGATAACGCCGGCGGGATCGCCGAAATGGCGGAACTCGACGAAAAGGTTCGCAATATCACCGATCCCCTGGATGCAGTCGGTAATACCACCAAGGCCGTAACGAAAGGATATGCGATCGGTTCCGCCGGGCTCGCCGCACTGGTGCTGTTCGCTGACTATACTTACGCACTGGCAAGCGAAGGCATATCGGTCAAGTTTTCATTGTCCGATCCGCTGGTGATTATTGGTTTGTTTATCGGCGGCCTGGTGCCTTACCTGTTCGGTGCCCTGGCGATGGAAGCAGTCGGCCGTGCCGCAGGTTCCGTGGTACGGGAGGTGCGTCGCCAGTTCAAGGAGATCAGCGGTATCATGGAAGGCACAGCCAAACCGGATTATTCTCGCGCGGTCGATTTGTTAACAAAGGCCGCGATCAAGGAGATGGTGATCCCGTCCCTGCTGCCGGTGCTGGTTCCGATCCTGGTCGGTCTTATCCTGGGTCCCGTGGCGCTCGGCGGCCTGTTACTCGGCACGATTGTCACCGGACTGTTTGTAGCGATCTCCATGACCACGGGCGGTGGTGCCTGGGACAATGCCAAGAAACATATCGAGGACGGCAACTTCGGCGGCAAGGGTAGTGAAGCCCACAAGGCCGCGGTTACCGGTGACACGGTCGGCGATCCCTACAAGGATACGGCGGGTCCGGCGGTCAACCCCTTGATCAAGATCATCAATATCGTTGCCCTGTTGATCGTTCCCTTGTTGTAAACAGCTTGACCCTGGCATTGATTACGGGGGACCGGCTCGTATAAAGTAGCGCCATACGTTTTAACTTATGGCGCTTTTTTATGTCCGTTTTTGTAGTGTTATTACTCGCTGCTGTTCCGTTACTGGTATCAGCAGATGAACCCAAAAGTGTTTCCATAATCGATTTTGTTGAAAAGCGATGCGAAGAAGGCGATCAGCGTTCCTGTGAAAGGCTGGAAGAACTCGATCGCGATCTCAAACGCCACAAAAGACTGCTGGGATATTCAGCGGACTTTGCCGATGAATTTAATGGTGAAGAGTATACATATGATAACAAGCCCGATCTGGCAGGTGCCTATGCCGTTGTGCTGAAAGATTTCTTTGCCAGGGAAACCGCGGCCGGTTTTGAAAACCTGCTGCAGGAAGATCAGTTATCACAATGTTCCAGCCATTATCACAATCACTGGCGCAACCGGAAACTCTGGTGGCCGACGAAGGCAGACGAAACACCGGACTGGCAAAGGATCTATGTTTACATCGTGGACCATTATTATGGTTATTGCCTGAAGCGGATAGCTTCAACCGGAACGCCCGAGCAGTGAAGCCGTTTCATACAACGGCAGACCCATAACGCCGGAGTAACTTCCGTCGAGATGTGAAACGAAACACCCGGCCCGCCCCTGGATCGCATATCCGCCCGCCTTGCCAACGGGTTCACCCGTTTTGCAGTATTCCCGGATTTCATCTTCAGACAAGGGCTTGAAGGACACCCGGCTTCTGCTTGTCAGGCATTGTTCGCTGGTATCGATAACGGCGACAGCCGAGAGGACATCATGAGTCCGTCCCGAGAGTTTTTTCAACATTTCAGTGGCGTCGTCCCCCGTTGCGGCTTTCCCCAGGATGGAATTATCGAGCACAACGGCCGTATCAGCGGCAAGCACCCTCCCGTTTGAATCGATCCTGTTTTTCCCCGCACGTGCCTTTTCCAGGGCGATACGCCTGACGTAATCTTTCGGTATTTCCTTTCTGTCCCACCGCTCGTCAACATCAACGTCGACCAATTCGAATTCAATGCCGATTTGCTGAAGGAGTTCCTGACGTCGGGGCGAACGGGAAGCAAGGAAGAGTTTCATTTTAGATGATCATTATCAGTTTTTTTCATGGGCCATGATCATAACGGATCGTATTAAATATTTTTATACATTGGTTCCGCCTTTTAGCAACGGGTTACTATTCGTCGTACTGGCGAAAAACAGTATGACGATGATAAAGATTATTCCCTGTGATATGGGTGATTACTTAATATCGACCAGGCGCGGTATATCTGCTCGGCAACAATAACCCTTACCAGGGCATGCGGTAACGTAAGAGAGGAAAGCGACCAGGAAAAATCTGCGGATTCCAGCAAATCATCATCGAGCCCGTCAGCACTGCCGATGATCAATGCTATATCGCGTCCTTCCTGTTGCCAGTTATCAATCTTTTTTGAAAGGCCTGTGCTGGATAGTTGCCTGCCGTTCTCGTCAAGTACCACCTTGATAGCCCCCCGTGGTAGTGCCGCCTGGATACGTTGCATTTCTTCTTTCATGACAGCAGCTACCGTGGTTGATTTATTTCGTTTCGCAGGAATGACCTCGACTACATGGAGATTCAGTTCTGCAGGCAGGCGTTTGTTGTACTCGCTAAAGGCGGTATTCACCCAGTCCGGCATTTTTTTGCCGACAGTGATGAGGACGAGCTTCACGGTTGCAACGAGGTGTTGTGCTGGTCGGATTCGGCCGACCAGAGTTTTTCCAGTTGATAGTAGTCCCGGGTTTCCGGACGCATGATATTGACCACGATATCACCGAGGTCAATCAGTGCCCAGTCACCTTCTTCCTTGCCTTCCGTGCCGAGAGGTTTAAGGTTATTGGATTTTGCAGATTCAACAATCCTGTTGGCCAGTGCGCGCACCTGGCGATCGGTATTGCCGCTGGCGATAATGATAATGTCTGTGAATGTAGTTAGGCCGGCTACGTCAAGAACACGGATATCAATAGCCTTGAGTGCTTCAAGTTCATTGACCACGAGGTTGCGTATTTCATTCACTGTCATCAATGGCAATCGTAGAGTTTGTGGGTGTGTATGTATTCCATGACCGGGACGGGCAACAGACAGTTTTCATCCAGCCCGTCTGCCAGTATCCGGCGAATTTGCGTGGCAGATATATCCAGCAGTGGCACGGCAAGCTTGTATATCTTTCCTGCTCCGTTGTTATGCAATGCCTGGATATCTGACACGATGTGGTTCTCGGCGAATGATTGAAGTTCATCGGCCAGAAAAGACGGCCCGAAGGAACGTGCTGCAATCACGATATGGACATAATCCAGCAGGGATTTCCAGTCGCGCCAGGTATTCAGGGACCCGAAAGCGTCCGCACCCATGACAAGACATACGGGTGTATCGCCAAGTTTTTGCCGCAGGGATGATACGGTTTTTACCGTGTAAGACACGCCTTCCCGGTGCAGTTCACTTTCGTCGATATTCAATCCGTCGATGTTTTCAACCGCCAGCTTCAGCATGGCCAGCCGGTGTTCCGGTGTGGCACGAGGTGACTGTCGGTGCGGTGGCGTATACAGCGGAACAAGGCGAACTTCCTGCAACCCGACACGCTCCAGGCATTCGATTGCCAGTCGCAGGTGACCATGGTGAACCGGATCAAAAGTGCCTCCAAGAATTCCTATAGGTGCAGTCATAAGTTATAAGCAACAAGTTACAAGTATATAAAAAAATTATTCATTATTACTTGTGACTTTTAACTTGTAACTTTTCACTGTCGTATATTCCCGTCACCGATCACGACATATTTCTGCGAAGTCAGGCCTTCCAGTCCCACCGGCCCGCGTGCGTGGAATTTATCAGTGCTGATCCCGATCTCGGCACCGAGACCGTATTCGTAACCGTCGGCGAATCGTGTCGAGACGTTGACCATGACGGAACTGGAATCAACTTCCCGGAGAAAACGATTCGCCTTGTCCCGGTTTTCTGTCACGATGCTGTCGGTATGGTGTGAGCCGTATTCCTCGATATGGTCCATAGCGGCATCGATATCCTTGACGATACGCAGTGACAGGATCGGCGCCAGGTATTCGGTACGATAGTCTTCATCGGTAGCTTCAAGAATTTCGGGCAATATCTTCCGGGATTTATCACAACCGCGTATTTCCACGTGTGCTTCTTTAAACATCGGCCCCAGTTTGTTCAACACCGGTCCGGCGACTTTTTCAGCGATCAGCAGGCACTCCATGGTATTGCATGTGCCGTAACGTTGCGTTTTGGCGTTGTAGGCGATGGCAATCGCCTTGTCCAGGTCGGCCTCGTCGTCGATATAAACATGGCAGACACCGTCGAGGTGCTTGATCACCGGCATGCGTGCCTCGGCACTTACCCGTTCGATCAGTCCCTTGCCGCCCCGGGGAACGATTACATCTACATAACCGGACAGTTGCAACAGTTCGCTGACTGCCTGCCGGTCCGTCGTCTCGATGACCTGCACGGCGTCCTCGGGCAAACCGGTCTCTGCAAGTCCGGTCCTTATGCACCGGGCGATCGCCTGGTTGGAATTCAATGCTTCTGAACCGCCACGAAGAATGGTGGCGTTTCCGGACTTGAGACACAGTCCGGCAGCATCTGCCGTGACATTGGGGCGGGACTCGTAAATGATCCCGATCACGCCCAGTGGAACACGCATCTGGCCGACCTTTATCCCGCTGGGTTGCTCTTGCAGGTCACTGATACGGCCGACGGGATCCCCGAGTGCAGCAACCTGGCGCAGGCCGTCGGCCATTGCCCTGATCCGTTCCGGTGTCAGTTCCAGTCGATCCAGTAATGCCATATCAAGTCCACTTTCGGTAGCGGTGTGCATGTCGGCCTGGTTGGCTTCGAGCAGTTTGTCCTCCTCTGCAAGTATTATTTCGGCAATCTTCAACAGGGCTCGGTTTTTACTTTCCGTGTCCGTGCGCGCCATCACACGCGCCGCCTTTCGGGCGCGTTTGCCGACATCCAGCATGTATTTTTTTAAATCCATTGATTAAATAGGAACAGGTGAAAAATAAAAAAGCTTCAGGCTTCGTCAAGCGTAAACGGTAGCAATCTCTTGCCGGCAAGGGACAGTAAAAAGAGTTGCAACTGGTTCCAGGCAAGATCCCTGTCCGCGCTTTTGATGGTTTTGTCTATTTTTAATGCGCTACGTAACAATATATTCAGTTTTTCCCGGTTGTATCTTTTCAGGGCAAGCTTGATCGCGTGTTTACGCTTTTTATCCCAGATTCGATATTCTGCAAAAAGTTTGTCCAATGGTGCGCCATTTTCCACGTTCCAGGCAAGCCGGTTCAGGCGCCGGTATTCCCATAACACGGCGCCGAGGATCGCTGCCGGGTCGGCGCCTTCGCCGGAAAGCCCGTGTAACATACGCACGGCCCTGGCGGCATTGCCTGATAGTGCCGATGTGATCATGTCGAAAACATCAAACCGTGTGCTGTCAGCGACAGCGGAAGCGACCGTATGAATATCGATCTCGACCCCGCTTACCAGTAAACAGAGTTTTTTGATCTCCTGGTTGGCGGCCAGCAGGTTGCCTTCCACGCGCTCTGCCAGCAGGCTTGCAGCTTCCGTTGTAATGCCCATGCCTTTCTCCCGGACCCGTTTTTGTATCCAGGCGGGCAGTTCCGTTACGGCGATGGGCCAGACCTGCACCGTGACACCGGTGTTATCAATCGTTTTATACCATTTGCTTTGCTGGCTTTTCTTGTCGAGGCGATCGGCCGTTATGATGAGCAGGCTATCGTCGCCAGACTGCTCGCAGTAGCGAATCAGGACTGCACCGCCCTCCTTGCCGGGACGGGATTTACCGAGTCTCAATTCCAGCAGGCGTCGCTCGGAAAACAGAGACAGGTTTGATCCCGCTTCCAGCAGGCTGTTCCATTCGAAACCGGTCGTGGCGTCAAAAACGACACGCTCGGAAAAACCCTGTTTACGCGCCTGTCGGCGGACGGAATCGGCGCATTCCATTACCTGCAGGGGTTCATCGCCGCTGATGAGATAGATCGGTTTGAGTGGCGAACGGGACAGGCTGGAATTGAGCTGTTCTGGCCCGAGGCGCATCGTGGTTACTGAGTCACCGCCTGTAATCGACGTAAAACACTGCTGGCCGCATGGCGGGCGATGTCGTTACGCAGGACGCCTTCCTGGGAGAAGTTGCCAAGCACGGATCCATCATCAAAAACATAATCACGCGCGGCGGTAATGGGCTCGTTGTTCACCAGCTTTTCACCGTTCCTGTCGGTAACCGACAGGCTGGACTGGTAGGACAGTTCATACTCCTGGACCTTGCCGGTCCTGGGCGAGACCGAGAGAATATTGCGTTCGAACCGCTCGTCGCTGAGGCTGATGAGATAGTCCGCATCCCCGGCATCGTCGATCAGGTTGACACCGGCATAGCGTAATTGTTGCCTGACATGGCCGGCAATCTGGTTGGCTCCGCTTGATTGCACGTACACGTTGGAACGTTGCAGCTCATCCAGGTTGGAGCCGCGCAACTGGAAGCCGCAGCCGGCCACGAATATCAGCATTAACAGTACCGGGATAATACGAAGGTTCATCGGCATTCCCTGGGCATCAGATCGTGATTATTTGATTCATTATTATGCTACGACAACATTGACCAGTCGACCCGGGACAATAATAACCTTGCGGATGGTCTTGTCCCCGGTAAAGCGTTTCACGTTCTCGTCGGCCAGTGCCGTCGTCTCTATCTGCTCATTGTCGGCATCAACCGGCACCTGGATCCTGGCGCGTAGCTTGCCGTTGACCTGCACGATCAGCTGGATCACATCCGTCTCCAGGGCGGATTCGTCGACTGCGGGCCAGCTGGCGTCCATCACCAGTCCCTCGTGCCCGAGTTCTTGCCAGATATGATCGGTGATGTGCGGGACTATCGGTGACAATAATAATGTCGCTGCTTCCAGTCCTTCCTGCATGACGGCACGGCCGTTTGGTGATTCGTCCCGCGTATCAGTGAGGGTATTGATGAGTTCCATTACGGCGGCGATGGCGGTGTTGAAGGTATAGCGTCTGCCGATGTCATCATTGACCTTGATGATGGTCGTGTGAATCTTGCGCCGCACTTCGCGCTGATCCTCCGTCAGGGAATCCGTTTCCGGTTTGCCCGCCGGCCCCTGTTCGACGTGATCGGCCACCAGACGCCAGAGACGTTTCAGGAACCGGAAGGCGCCTTCCACTGCCGAATCCGACCATTCCAGGCTTTGTTCCGGCGGAGCGGCGAACATGGTGAAAAGCCGCACGGTGTCGGCACCGTATTTTTCGATCAGGGCCTGGGGATCCACCGTGTTTCCCTTCGATTTCGACATCTTGCTGCCGTCTTTCAGGACCATGCCCTGGGTCAGCAGGTTGGTAAACGGCTCGTCTGACTTCAAAAGTCCCAGGTCGCGCATGAGTTTATGAAAGAACCGCGCATAAAGGAGGTGTAAAACGGCGTGTTCGATCCCGCCGATGTATTGGTCCACCGGCAGCCAGTAATCGGCCCGTTCGTCGAGCATCGCCTCGTTGTTGTCGTTGCAACAATAGCGGGCGAAATACCAGGACGACTCGAAAAAGGTGTCGAAGGTGTCGGTCTCGCGTTCTCCGGGTTTATCCTGTCCCGGCACGGTGGTCTGCCGGAATTCGTCCATTTTTTCAAGTGGCGATCCCAGTCCTTCAAATTCCACCTCTTCCGGCAGGCGGACCGGCAATGCATTTTCATCCTCGGGCCAGGCACGTCCTTCTTCGTCGTAGATTATTGGGATCGGGCAACCCCAGTATCGCTGGCGAGATATACCCCAGTCGCGCAGGCGGTAATGCACCTGGCGCTGACCCTTGTCTTCCCGCTCCAGGTACACTGCAATGGCTTCGAATGCCTGTTCCGAGGTGAGGCCGTCAAACTCACCGGAGTTTTGCAGGATACCCTTGTCGGTAAAGGCCCCTTTTTCCAGGTCCGGCCTGGATCCATCAGTGGGGAAAACGACCGGTTTGACGGGCAATTCATATTTCCGGGCAAATTCCCAGTCGCGTTGATCGTGTGCTGGTACGGCCATGACAGCGCCGGTACCGTAAGCCATGAGAACGAAGTTGCTTACCCAAATCGGAACCGCTTCGCCGCTGATCGGGTGGATGGCGTTGATGCCGAGCGGCATGCCTTTTTTTTCCATGGTATCGAGCGCTGCCTCGGAAGTGGTGATATGCTGGCATTCCCTGTTGAAAGCGGCGACGCCTTCGTTTGATTCGGCCGCCTTCAGCGCCAAAGGGTGTTCACTGGCGACGGCCATGTAACTGACACCCATGATAGTGTCCGGCCGGGTGGTATAGATTTTAAGAATCTCGTCCGATCCTTCCACGGAAAAGCTCGCCTCCACACCCTCGGAGCGGCCGATCCAGTTGGCCTGCATGGTCCGGACGGACTCCGGCCAGCCCTCCAGTTTTTCCAGGTCGGCGAGCAGTTCATCCGCATAGTCGGTGATTTTCAGGAACCATTGCGGGATCTCACGGCGTTCGACCGGGGCGCCGGAGCGCCAGCCCTTACCGTCGATAACCTGTTCGTTTGCCAGCACGGTTTGATCCACGGGGTCCCAGTTAACGGCCGCTGTTTTTTTATACACCAGTCCCTTTTCATACAGGCGGGTAAAAAACCATTGTTCCCAGCGGTAATAGGAGGGATCGCAGGTGGCCAGTTCCCGATTCCAGTCATAGGCGAATCCAAGCTGCTTCAATTGTTCGCGCATGGCGGCGATGTTGTGGCGGGTCCATTTCGCCGGCGGCACCTTGTTCTGTATGGCGGCGTTTTCCGCCGGCAGGCCGAATGCGTCCCAACCCATGGGTTGCAGGACGTTTTTCCCCTGCATGCGTTGATAACGGCTGATAACATCACCGATGGTGTAGTTCCGAACATGCCCCATGTGCAGTTTGCCGCTGGGATAAGGAAACATGGACAGGCAATAGAATTTTTCCCTGTCGGGGTCCTCGGTCACGCTGAAGGCATCTGCATCCTCCCAGCGTTGTTGAACCTCTTTTTCTATCGTGGCGGGGTTGTAGCGCTTGTCCATGATCCTGTTTGCCATGAAAAAGCGCAAGCATACAGCAGCGCAGTCGGGATGAACAAGAAACCGGGCCGGATATAAAAAGGGCCTTCACGATGGAAGGCCCTGATCCTCGGGGGAACTGCCAGTGACTATTCGCCGTCGCTGACCGAGAGGATATCGCGGTTGGTATCAACAGTGCTCTGCCCGACCCCGCTGACAGAGGCCAGCTCATCCACGGATTCGAACGGGCCGTATTCATTGCGATACTCAATGATCGCTTCGGCCCGTTTTTCACCGACTCCCTTGATCGACGTCAATGTCGCCTTGTCAGCCGTGTTGATATTGATCGTGTCCTCGGCGAGCAGAGCGGCCGGGGAAGCCAGTAGCAGAACGAGGATAATCTTCCTGATAATGTCCATATCTATCTCCTTGTTGTTGAAATGGTTCCATGCATTCGCAAACCCTTGCGAACAGGTAAATGATAGCGGCGGGAATTCGTGATAACCATCCCCTGTACGGGGTAATTTCAAGTGGTCCGATATACCTTATTCAGGGCATAAAAAACCCCGCTATCATCGTCCATGGGACAGGCGATGAGCAGGGTTTCGTAGGAGGTTTTAAGTAATTGCAGGCTAACGCTTTAAAAGTACCATTGGCCACGAAGGATGAAGTAATCAGCATCATCTGCTCTTGCCCCGGCACTCAGGTCGCCTGCTAACTCCGCGTCTGTATCGGGACTCGAATCAAGTACATTTACGTAGTTTCCTGAAAAACGTACGTTATTGTTTGGATACCAGTTCAGACCGGCAGTCAGAATATCAGCATCGGACGATCCAGGTCCTCCGTCAATGTTGTCGAAATCACCACTGGTGTAACGTAATGCGACTTCCCAGGCTCCAAAACCACCCTTAAATAAGGGATTTTTAACCTTGGTTTGTTTATACGAACCGCCTTTCCAGTTGTAGTTACGGGATTCACCTGTCAGGTAGTAACTACCATAGATGTACCAGGCATCGGCATCAGCATCTGCAACACCAAAAGGGCCATCTTGCAGTTCGGCCGTAGCATACTCAGCCTGTATTGAAAAAGGCCCGTATATTGCCGCTGCTTCAGCAACGAATGTGTTAGCTTCTTCCCAACCCCCGGTTTCAGTCTCAAGGATATCGGCGCCTGGGTGTATTTCCGGCTCGGCATCTATATTGAAGGTGCCGTTCATGCTTTTGGTGTGACTATAACCAACACCCACGTGCGCCATTCGGGCATCTTGATGAATGGGAGAAAAGGTCAAACGGCCGGTAAAACCAGACTGGTTCTCTGCAGTATCTTCATTTGCAGTACCTGCGAAAATCCCGCCTGCTGCAGTGAATATGTCGTTGAAATAAGAATGTGCAGACAACCCATACTTACGACCGCCGCCTGTATCGGCCACAATGCCGTTCACCAGCTGAGAACGCTCGATAAACGTAATGTATTTCGAGCTGGTGAGTTCCTCTATGCTTAACGGCATTTTATGATGGCCAAATGTAATTGTGACTGGTTTAAAACCCGTATAAGCGAGGTAAGCGTCTTTAATACCGTTGGTGTTTGGCGTGCCGCCGCCCTGGTCGTCAGCAAAATCGTATTGAAGCTTGAACTTCCAGTATTTTGCCAGCACGCCACTTAAGTACATACGAGCGCGACGAAACTCTGTTACAGGATCGCCGCCTTCGCTTCCTTCGAAATTGACATCATCTCCAGCAAAGGTTACGTCTCCCTGTAAACGACCACCAATTCGGAATTTGTAGTCGCCTTTACTCAATTCCAGTTTGCCATCGGTGTTGATTTCGGGAATGTCCTTGATCTTGTCGCTGGCAGCCTCTTCCGCTACTTCCTTGGCTTCCTGTTTGACCCCCTCGACCTTCTCGGCATCGGCTTTTGCCGCGTTGTTTAACAGATCATATTCTTCCTGGGTAATGCTCCCCTTGTCCCGGAGGATCTTCAGCAAATCCTGCATGGCTTCTGTCGTCGCCATTGCCGGTGTTGATATTGCGGCCATGCATCCGATGATGATCGAAGCGCAAAGTGTTCTCAGCTTGGTTATGTTTGACACAGTAACTCTCCTTAAGCTTGTACAGGTTATGTGAATGTATTGGTTATCAAGATCCGGGCCCCATCTGAAACCAGTCCCCGGCCAATGCATTACGGATTGCAGGGGTGATCACGATAAGAACGGTCTGTTGCAGGACAATGAATCTTGTGTGACAGGGAAATGACAATAGAAGTGGAGTATCAGCTTTCATTTAAGACTGACTTGTCATTAAAATGTAATATCTTTGACCTTTAATGGGGCGCATGCTTGATGCGAACATTGAACAGATGAAGGGCAGGATCCTCATTATTGAGGATGAAACGGCAATCAGGGAGATGCTTGGATATTCCCTGATGCGGGAAGGCTATTCCTGTGAGGAGGCCGGCGACGTGGAAGAGGCCCGTGCCCGGATTCAGACCAACCGCCCGGACCTGATATTGCTGGACTGGATGTTACCCGGCATGAGTGGAGTCGACTACGCTCGTCGTCTGCGTAACGATAATACTACCCGGGATATTCCCATAATCATGCTGACTGCCAAGGGCGAGGAGTCCGACAAGATCAAGGGACTGGACACCGGGGCCGATGATTACATCACCAAGCCGTTTTCTACCAAGGAATTACTGGCACGTTTGCGTGCGGTCATGCGTCGCTATGCCAGCGAAGAACAAAATGCAATCGTAGAGGCCGGCGGCCTGATGCTGGATCCGCAGACCTATCGTGTCACGGCGGATAATGAACCGATCGAGATCAGTCCGACAGAATTCAGGCTGCTGCATTTTTTTATCTCCCATCCCGAACGGGTCTACAGCCGGTCACAGTTGCTGGATCACGTCTGGGGGCAGAATGTTTACGTGGAAGAGCGCACGGTCGATGTCCATATAAGGCGATTACGGCGCACACTTGAACCTTTCGGCTTTGACCGTTATATACAAACAGTTCGGAGTGTGGGTTATCGATTTTCAACGCGGTAGTTACGACTTCAGATGAAAGTAGACTTCTTGCGGCTGACCGGGATACTGTTTGTCAGCGGCCTGATCGGCCTGCTTACCGGTCAGTTCATGCTGTGCCTGTTTACCGGCCTGTTGCTGTACTGTATCTGGTATTATCGCATCCTGCGGCGCTTGCTCGACTGGTTGCAGCAGCGCACTGATAACAACGCCCCGGAACTCCCGGGCGTTATCGATGAAATCTGCCGTGAAATCGACTTCCTCAAATCCCGCCATAAACAGCGGGAATTCAAGCTTTCCGGGTTTCTCAGGCGCTTCCAGGAAGCCACGTCCGCCCTCCCTGACGGCGTTGTTGTTCTCGGCGAAAATGGCACGATTGAATGGGCCAACAAAAAAGCGAATGAATACCTGGATATTCGCTGGCCGCATGACGCTAATCAGCGGATTGCCAACCTGGTCCGAAACCCGGAGTTGATCCGGTTCCTGAAAAGCACCGGTAACAACAAACCGGATTCGTCCCTGCAACTGGATTCCCCCGCCAGGGCCAGTCAGAAACTGGAATTTCGTATCACTTCCTACGGTGATTCCCAGAAGCTGCTGTTTATCCGCGACATCACGGATATCTACCGCGTAAACCAGATGCGCAAGGACTTTATTGCCAATGCCTCGCATGAATTGCGCTCACCATTGACGGTTATCACCGGTTATCTGGAAGGATTTTCCGATGATACTGAAACCTGCCCGGAGAGCTGGCGTACCCCTGTTGAACAGATGCGCAAACAGGCCACGCGTATGCAGCGTTTGCTGGAGGATTTGCTGCGCCTGTCCACACTGGAATCCACTGACGAGCAAAAGGACCTGGAACCTGTCAGGGTGCCCGAGATACTGGGCACTATCTACCAGGAAGCGCAGACGCTCAGCGGATTAATGGAACATATTTTTTATCTGGAAACCGATCCGGACCTGTGGGTGAAAGGCAGTCACGGCGAACTGTTCAGTGCGTTTTCAAATATTATCTTCAATGCTGTCCAGCATACGCCGGGGCGCGGTATCATTCGTATTCGCTGGTATGCCGATGAAGAGGGGGCGCACCTCGAAGTGAAGGACAATGGCCCCGGCATAGCGCCGGAACACCTCCCGCGCCTTACCGAACGGTTTTACCGAGTGGACAAGGGCCGTTCGCGTGAAAAAGGCGGTACCGGACTAGGGCTTGCCATTGTCAAACACGTTCTCTTTCGTCACGGCGGTAAATTGCATATCGAAAGCATCCCGGGTCAGGGCAGCACGTTTCGTTGTGATCTGCCGTCCCGGCTGGT
Source organism: Gammaproteobacteria bacterium (assembly GCA_035471825.1). Lineage (GTDB taxonomy): Bacteria > Pseudomonadota > Gammaproteobacteria > Eutrophobiales > Eutrophobiaceae > DATIPP01. The sequence goes on along the minus strand of DATIPP010000243.1, from coordinate 2,809 downwards.
GATCTACCGTAATGATTTACAGGACTCGAGCCTGAGCGCCTGAAAAATAAAACAACGTGGAAACAACAGCCTGACCGTTGAATAGGCCCCGTCTTCAAACTGTCATATTCCCTTCATTTTCGTGTCATGGAAGGTTTTGATACTGCTGTCTCTAAATGGATCGCAGACAACACATCATCTATCCGCTATCGGGAGGCAATAATGATTAAACGACCATTATCAGCAGTCTGTTTCATGCTGGCCCTGTTCCTGTCCGTGCCGGCCATAGCCGTTGACGTGGACAGCAAGCTGAATGACTATAGCAAGGCCAGTGGCGTGTCCGGCAATATCAGCAGTGTCGGGTCGGATACCCTCGCCAATCTCATGACACTCTGGGCCGAGGAATTCAAGCGGCTCTATCCGAACGTTAATGTCCAAATCCAGGCAGCAGGCTCTTCCACGGCGCCGCCGGCACTGACGGAAGGGACTTCCAATTTCGGTCCGATGAGCCGTAAGATGAAGGACAAGGAACTGGCGGCGTTCGAGGAAAAACACGGTTACAAGCCGACACCGATTGCCGTTGCCATTGATGCCCTTGCTGTCTATGTGCACAAGGACAACCCCGTCAAGGGCATGTCAATCCCTGAAGTCGACGCGGTCTTTTCCGCCACCCGCAAGTGCGGCCATCCCGAAGATATCACCACCTGGGGACAACTGGGTCTGACCGGTGACTGGGCCAACCGCCCCATCCAGTTATACGGGCGTAATTCGGTTTCCGGTACTTACGGCTACTTCAAGAAAAAGGCGCTTTGCAAAGGCGACTACAAGAACACCGTCAATGAACAGCCGGGCTCGGCCTCCGTTGTCCAGGGAGTGACCAAGTCCCTCAACGGCATCGGTTATTCCGGTATCGGTTACAAGACCTCCGGTGTCAGGGCCGTGCCGCTGGTGAAAGAAGGCACCCAATATGTTCAGGCTACCCCGGAAAATGCCGTTTCAGGCGCTTATCCGCTCGGCCGCTTCCTCTATGTCTATGTCAACAAGCACCCGAACAAGCCCTTGTCCCCGCTGGAAGCCGAGTTTGTCAAGATGGTTCTCTCCAAGATCGGACAGAAAGTCGTGGTCAAGGACGGTTATATCCCCCTCCCGGCCAAGACCGCGGCCGGTGAACTGGCCAAGATCGGTATTGACAATGCAAACGTCGCCAGCAGCCGGTAAACACGGCAGTCAGTAAAAGCTCTCAAAGAATCCCTTCTGCAACTTGCTCAAGCCCCGCACCGCGGGGCTTTTTTTATGCAATCTACATTACTGTTTAACGGAGTTGTCATATTTCGCCCCTACACTGGCCGTTCCCATGTCTGACGCCGATACCACAGCCACCAGCCTGTTACCGGATTTCAAATCCGCGGCCGCGCGGCGGCACCGAAAACTCAGGCATGTCAAGGATGTAGTCACCCATTACATGATGGCGGCCGGCGGTATCGGTGTCATTATCGCCATCGTGCTGATCGCCTTTTACCTCCTCTACGTCGTATTGCCGATGTTTAAACCGGCCGGCCTGGACCATGTGGCGACATATGCAGTGCCGGGCAACAGGGACGCGGAGACAGTTCATTACGCCATGGAGGAGCAGCATGAAATCGGCATGCGGGCGGCTGAACAGGGTACGATCAGTTTCTTCCGTACTGGTGATGCTTCTCTGGTTAGTGAACATTCCTTGTTTGCCGGAACAGGTGACCGAGTGACAGCTTTTGCTGCCGGGGATCCTTCCCAGGCTCTGCTGGCATTCGGTACGGACACCGGCAAGGTGTTACTGGTCAAACACGAATACAAGGTGACCTATCCGGAGGGAACGGAAAGGCTTATTACCCCGCGGCTTTACTTTCCACTGGGCGAAGTGCCTCTCACTATCGTTGCTGATGCTACGCCGATAAAGCTTGTCTCGGCCCAGTCAAACAACGAAAGGACCACAATCACCGCGATTACGGATGATGCGCGCCTGGTTATCACATCGTTCAAGCGGGAAGAATCATTCCTGGGTGATGACGTCGAGATCACCCGTACCGGTACAATGATGCCGATTGAAGATACTGTCACGCACATACGGCTCGATATTGAACAGCGGGAACTGTATCTCGCCGACAACACGGGTTCAATTCACTATTACGACATCAGTAATAAAGAATCACCGCGGCTGATTCAACGGGTCCAGGGTGTGCCAAAAGGCGTGGAGATCACCAGCCTGGAATTCCTGGCCGGGGGCATATCCATTCTCGTGGGCGACAGCCGGGGACGTATCTCACAGTGGTTCCCGGTGCGGGATGAAGACAACAATTACACTCTGCAGCACATCCGGCATTTTGAACCACGCCATGCACCGATAGTCACCATTGCACCGGAACATTCCCGCAAGGGGTTCCTGGCAATCGACAGGGACGGTTACCTCGGCCTGTATCACACCACTGCCCATCGTGTTGTTAAAAAGAAATCGATCCTGGAAACTGCACCGGAAGTACTCGCCATTTCGCCGCGCGCCAATGCCCTGCTGGTAGAGAATGATCAGAAACAATTGCAATACTGGCACGTCGAGAACGAACACCCGGAGATCTCCTGGCAATCACTCTGGGGAAAGGTCTGGTACGAGAGCCGCGCTGAACCGGAATTTATCTGGCAATCCTCCTCGGCTTCCAGTGACTTCGAACCCAAGTTCAGCCTGACACCGCTGGCCTTCGGTACATTAAAGGCCGCGTTTTATGCCATGTTGTTTGCAATCCCCCTGTCGATACTCGGCGCTGTTTATGCCGGCTATTTCATGGCACCGAAGATGCGA
>DATIPP010000242.1:0-5355 GCA_035471825.1 Gammaproteobacteria bacterium | reverse complement strand
ATGACCTGGGAGACGGGGATTTCCTGGCCGGAACGTGTTTTTAAGACGGTATCACCGCTCCACCAGCCTTTTTTAATTGCGATGGAAACACCTTTGGTCAAACCAGGATTCTCGTCGGGGTTTGCAATAAAGTCGGCGACCTTCATCTGTGTGATGTCTTCCTCCGGATCCAGGCCGAGTGTCGTGCAGGCGGCATGGTTGAGGTACGTGATATGCCCTGCGGGATCGCCTGTGATAACGAGGTCGGTGGTAGATTCGAGTATATTCGCCAACTGATCGCGGTTATTTTCCGTTTGCTTACGCTCAGTGATGTCTTGAATCATGCATAGATGACGTGAAATATTATCTGTGGTTTTCAATTGGCTAATCGTCATATCGATCCAAACGGCTGTGCCATTTGGGTGAAGATAACGTTTTTCCATCTGGAATCCTCTTATCTTGCCCGTATTCAACAGTGCCATGTTATCCAGGTCGTCCTGAATATCATCGGGGTGCGTGATTTGTAACCAATCAATATTTTCCATCTCTTCCGTTGTTCTGCCGGCAATTACGGCGAAGCGAGGGTTGACTTTGTAGAATTGACCCGTGATCGAATCGATCACGGCAATGCCGAGAGGCGCCTGCACAAACATGTTTCTGGAAAATTCTTCGCTTGTTTGTAACACCAGCTCTGCCTGCTTGCGTTCTGTAATGTCGGTTAGCGTCACCACGCTTCCCAGTAGCTTGGTTTGTGCGTCTTTCAAGTGACCGATGCTGATCAGAAAATTGAACTCCTTGGCGTTGTGTTCCAGTCGCACTTCCAGTGATTGGCAACCTTTAACGGCAATGCCGTCGTCATGAAAAATGTCAGATCCGTCCAGGTGGCGCAGCGGAAAGGCCTGCACAAACAGTTGTCCAATAGGATTTTTATCACTGAGCATTTGCGCCTGTTTACTGGCGCGAATGATGCGGCCGCTTTCGTCGCAGATCAGGATCGAGTCTGGAGTCTGTTCCAGAATCGCATTTGCGAGTTTTTGCTCGGCGAGAATCGCCGCGTTGCGTTTTTGCCTCGTCAGGTCGGTCACGACCATGATGCAGACGGGGTCAGTCCCACCCAGAACGAGATGGTTCACCGATAGATAGACTGGCACCTGCGTTCCGTCAATGGTAGTGAGAACCAGTTCTTCATTGCGCTTATCGGGCATGTCTTCTAGCAACAGGGTTTGTATGAGCTGCCGGCTTTCCGGCGCGAACCAGCTGAAAATGTCCGAACCGATCACTTTCTCAAGAGGTATTCTGAGCATTTTGGCAAAACGCTGATTGGCGTACAGTACCAGTCCGTTCAGTGTCAGGGTCAAGGCCCCTTCGCCCATGTTCTCGATTATTGTCCGGTAAGCATGATCAATGCCTTTGACGGCATATATCTCCCCGCCAGCTGCGCCCGAGACGAAAAACGCATCCGCCTCACCGCTATGTATCTCGCGCAGGGAGGTGTCAGCATTTTTCAGCTGGTCGCGCAATCTTTTGTTCTCGGTGACCAGTTGCCTTTTGGTTGCGATCTTGTTGGACATTACACTTTCTTTTGTATATCCAGCCCCACCAATATCCCGTCCTGATTCGACATATCGCCGATAATGCGGCGCAATGGGGGAGGAACTTTTTTAATTAAAGTTGGCAAGGCGATGATTTGTTCGCCCTTAGCGAGTTGCGGTTGTTGGTACAGGTCAATTACTTCCAGTTGGTATTCCCCATGCAGGTATTCCTCGCAGATATTTTTGACGTTGGCAATAGCCTTTAAGGATTTTGACGTTTGTCCGGCCACGTACAAGGACAGGACCATGCAGTCAGACTTCGCTATGTGTGGTTTGTCTTTCGGCGCAGACTTGCTGATGGAGGTTGTCATCATTTTGAATTTCCTTTGCATTTGTTCGGTTTTGAATCCGCTTTGCGGCTCTCTCCCATATCAACGCGGTCTTGCTTCAGCTGCGCATCCTCTGCTTTTTCCTGGCCGATGATTTTCATTGACTCGATCTCCTGTAACGCAAACTCGGCGCGCAACATGTCAATCTGCGCCTCCAGCTTCGTGCGCTTGCGCTCCAGTTCATTGCGCCGTAGCTCCACTTCCTGATCGTGCATTATCATCGCGGCTTCATTTTCCGACTCTTGCGTCAGCCGCGCCGAGCCGGTCAGCACACCCTCCGGCCCGACGTACACATCGCGCAATTCCACGCCATGCTCGGTGAGCAGAAACTCGCGTATCTGGTTTGAGTGCGCCATGCCGCGCGATTTCAGAATGGACAGGCCGCGATTACGTTCACCGCCTTCATCAATATCTCGTACTAACAGCCAGGTATCGATAAGGGACGAAACTTCAACCTCGGTTTGCTCGGGTGTGGCGCCGCCCCCGGACAGATTGGTAAACAAGCCGGTGATCTGTTGCGTTTTCAGTAAATCTATCAGCCGTATCAACATTGATTTGACTTGATTCACATTGTCGCCGAAGACAAAACTGTTCAATGGATCAATGATTACCACATGCGGCTTGAAGTCCGTGATCAGCTTGTGTATCACGACCAGATGCATTTCAAGTCCCGCGTACGAGGGACGATTGGAATGTATCTGCAGCAGACTTTTCTTTATCCATTGTTGCAGATTGATACCGATGGATTTCATATTGCGCACGATTTGTTCGGGAGATTCTTCAAATGAAAAGTAGAGGACACGCTCTCCACGACCGCAGGCGGCATCGGCAAAATGTGCAGCGAGACTGCTCTTGCCGGTTCCCGCCGTGCCTGAGATCAGCACGCTGCTACTGTGATAATAACCCTTGCCGCCCAGCATTGAGTCGAGTCGTGCAACGCCGCTGGAAATATGTTCACCGGAGGCTTTGTGATCCAGGGTCAGCGATGTGACCGGCATTACCGTAATGCCGTTGTCGTCAATCAGGAACGGATATTCATTGGTACCATGGATCGATCCGCGATACTTGACCACGCGCAAGCGTCTTGATGAAGTCTGCTCGTTAACGCGATGGTCAAGCATAATCACACTGTCGGACACATATTCTTCCAGGCCCTGACGCGTCAGACCTTCTTTGCCGCCGTGCTCGCCGGTGATGATAGCGGTCACGCCTTTGTCTTTAAGCCAGCGAAACAGGCGCCGCAGTTCGGCACGCAGGATGACCGTGTCAGGCAGGCAGGCGAACAGCACCTCAATGGTATCCAGCACCACGCGCTTGGCGCCGATGGAATCGATGGCTGACCCGAGGCGGATAAACAAGCCCTCCAGATCGTATTCGCCGGACTCTGCGAATTCGTTGTGTTCGATATACACAAAATCCAGCAGCAACTTTTTGTGCGTGACCAGATCGTTCAGATCGAAACCGAGCGAGGCGACATTTTCAGTCAGCTCTTCGGCGGATTCTTCAAAGGCCATAAACACGCCCGGCTCATTGAACTCAGTCGCTCCTTTCACCAGAAACTCCATCGCGAGCAGCGTCTTGCCACAGCCGGTACCGCCACACACCAGCGTCGGCCTGCCCTTGGGTAAGCCGCCATAGGTAATTTCGTCCAGCCCCTGGATGCCGGTAGGTGTTTTCGGAAGTTGTGGCCGTGATTTTGACGTCGGCCCGGATTTAGCTGTCGGCCGGGATTTCCGCTTTTTCCGGGATTTGGGTTTGGGCCTGAGCTCGGTTACGCTCATGATTGATGCCCGTATTGGGTGTTGAGATTCAGTATTGGGATAGCGTTCGTACCTGGGGCAAGCAGCAACAGCAGGGATAGCCGTGCCAGTGGTCGAAAATCAGCATTTCTTTGGCTAGTAACCATTATGTCACCTCCAGGTAACTATATGGAATGTTCGGGGAGGCAGAGGAGGCAGGACACGCAGTAAAAAAACAGCGGGAAGAGAGCAGAAAACCACCTGGCTCAGCTAGGGAAAGGTCCAAAACCTCCCTAATTAATGGCAACATACGTCTACTTGCTGTGGTGGTCTGTGCGGTAGGGAACAAAGGCTGCCGTTCGGTACTGGTAGAGGATTATCGGACTCTCTATCCGAATATCTATTTCTGCATGTAGATACTTCAAAATTCGACCCGTAAGGAATATCGGTTCGATTCCGTGCACAACGTACTTAATTAAAATATTACATTAGCTCCTGTTCCTGTTACCTGCCATCTGTTATCTGTTTGCCCGGCGGCAATAGAGAGCGTGAACCACCCGAACCCGTTTCGAACCCGGAAGAGAAACCGCTTGGCGCCGATGATAGTATGGGGCTCTCTCCCTGTGACAAATCGTCAGGACAGAAGATTTGAGCAGTCTTTAGACCGGGTGAAACCCGAGCTGAAGGAATGTAGCGAGTCAGAGCAGGAAACCGCCAGGCTTCAAATAAACATTCCCTGGCCTGGTATATTATTTTCGTTTCAATAAGCTTTTCAGTTTTTTCAACGGTTGTGCATTAATAACATCATCCTTCTCCAGCCATCCACGTCGTGCCTGGTCGACACCGAAACGCATAAGATCCAGATCGCCGATGCGGTGAGCATCAGTTGATACAGCAACTTTTACACCCAGGTCTTTTGCCAGCTTACAGGCATCATCAGTCAGATCCATTCTTTCCGGTCGGGCGTTAACTTCCAGAAAACATCCTCTGTCCAGCGCCGCACGCATTATTTTTTCCAGATCAACCGAATATGGCTCCCGCTCATTAATGATTCGTCCTGTAGGGTGAGCCAGAATATTAAAATAAGGATTGTCCATTGCCCGCAGGATCCGTGTTGTTTGCTTGTTACGGGACAGGTCGAATTTGTAATGTACGGCACAGACGGTGAAATCCAGCTGTTCAAGCACACTGTCAGGCAAATCCAGTGAACCGTCCTCCAGGATATTCAGTTCGACAGATTTCAGAATAACAATTTTATCGAGCTTTTCATTGAGCTTATCGATTTTCCTTATCTGTTCAAGCAGGTGTTTTTTATCGAGCCCGCGAGCAACGGTAACATGCTTTGAATGATCATTAATGGAGAGATAGTCATATCCAAGCCTGGCAGCAGCCTTTACCATTTGTTGCATGCTATGTTTAGCATCGGTTGCCCTCGTATGACAGTGCAAATCACCACGGATATCCTTCAGATTGATAAGGTCTGGTAATTCGTTTTTATGAGCAAGTTCCAGTTCCCCCCGGTTTTCGCGTAATTCGGGAGGGATAAAGGGCAGGTCGATCCTGGCATATACTTCTTTTTCTGTTTTCCCGGCAATGCGTTTTTCTCCCTTGAATACACCGTATTCATTAATCTTGTAACCCTTTTTAATACCCAGTTTTCGTACAGCGATATTATGTGCCTTGGACCCGGTAAAATAATGCAGGGCGGCTCCGTAA
>DATIPP010000241.1:0-9191 GCA_035471825.1 Gammaproteobacteria bacterium | reverse complement strand
GCGCAGTGTATAACTGACATACATGAGCATCTCAAACAGTGCAGCAACGAAGTATTGGCACAAAAGACGACGCTCATCGATCGATTTCCCCGAATACAATGTCTTGTGTCCCAATAACCGCTACCACGTCGGCCAGCATGTGACCCTTGACCATTTCATTGATGGCGGAAAGATGCGCAAAACCCGCTGCCCGGATTTTTACACGGTACGGTTTGTTTGCACCATCGGAGACCAGGTATATTCCGAACTCGCCTTTCGGGTGTTCAACGGCCGCGTAGACCTCGCCTTCCGGGACGCAGTAGCCTTCCGTGAATAATTTGAAATGATGGATCAGTGATTCCATGTCGTCTTTCATTTCTTCCCGTTTGGGCGGGATCAGCTTGCGATCATCGATGGTGACCGGGCCCGGGTTTTTGCGTAACCAGTCGACGCATTGCTTGATAATGCGGGTTGACTGACGCATTTCCTCGACACGCACCAGGTAACGATCGTAGCAATCGCCGTTGCTGCCCACGGGAATATCGAAATCGAGTTCATCGTAGACTTCATAGGGTTGTTTCCGGCGCAGGTCCCACTCGATCCCGGAACCACGCAGCATCGGGCCGGTAAATCCCAGTTGCAGGGCACGTTCCGGTGATACCACGGCGATGTCGACAGTGCGCTGTTTCCAGATCCGGTTGTCGGTCAGGAGCGTTTCGTATTCATCCACGCAGGCCGGGAAGCGATCGGTAAAATCCTCGATGAAATCCAGCAGTGAACCCTGCCGGTTTTCGTTCAGGCGCTTCACCTCTTCTTCATTGTGCCAGCGCGACGGCTGGTATTGCGGCATGGTTTCGGGCAGGTCACGGTAAACACCGCCGGGGCGATAGTAAGTCGCATGCATGCGGGTACCGGACACGGCCTCGTAGCAATCCATCAGGTCTTCCCGCTCGCGAAAGCAATACAGGAATACCGTCATGGCGCCGATATCCAGACCGTGCGCGCCCAGCCACATCAGGTGATTCAGTATCCGTGTGATTTCATCGAACATGACGCGGATATACTGGGCGCGGATCGGTGGCGTGACGCCCAGCAGTTTCTCGATCGCCATGACGTAGGAATGCTCGTTGCACATCATGGACACGTAATCGAGCCGGTCCATGTAACCGATACTCTGGTTGTAGGGTTTGCTTTCGGCCAGTTTTTCCGTGGCCCGGTGCAACAGGCCGATGTGCGGATCAGCGCGTTCGATGACTTCACCATCCATCTCCAGCACCAGACGCAATACGCCGTGTGCGGCCGGGTGTTGCGGCCCGAAATTCATGGTCATATTCCGGATCTCAGGCACTGGCGGCGTCCTCCTCGTCCTCGGGCCTGACGTAACGGTTGTCTTCGCGGATCACCTTGGGTACCAGGACGCGGTTTTCGATTGTTACCGGCTGATAAACGACTCGCTGCCGGTCCGGGTCGTAACGAACCTCGACATTACCTTCCAGCGGAAAGTCCTTGCGGAATGGATGACCGACGAACCCGTAATCGGTAAGGATCCGACGCAGGTCTGGATGCCCGTCATATAAAATCCCGTAAAGGTCGAACGCCTCGCGTTCGAACCAGTTCGCCGATGCCCATATATTAATAACGGAATCGATGCGTGGCGGATCGGATGCAATGTGACATTTCAGTCGCAGGCGTTGGTTGTGTTTTAACGACAGCAAGTGATATACGGAGGCGATCCGGACCTGTTTCCCGGCATCTTCATCGCGGTAGATCCCCTTGCTGACACCACGGCTGAAACCGGTCAGGGTCGTGTCTTCTGTTTCCCAGTCGGCGATACCATAGGCACCGTAATCGACACCACAGATATCGATTAGCTGTTCGAACGCGAATTCCTCCTCGTCACGCAGTACCCGGCAAACGGTGAGAAGGTTTTCCGGCGGCAAGTCCAGCGTGACTTCCTCGCGATCGACACGGCAATGGTTGAATTGCCCGTCGAAGCGATCACGCAGACGATAGGCAAAATTCTGGATGGGATCCGTCATGGCTGATTCATTATCCCGGTCACCGTGCAATGGTGTTGGTGCGCCGGATCTTGTTTTGTAACTGGATAATGCCGTAAAGCAGTGCCTCGGCCGTCGGCGGGCAACCGGGTACATAAATATCAACGGGTACAATGCGGTCGCAGCCGCGTGTTACGGAATAGGAGTAATGGTAATAACCGCCGCCGTTGGCGCAGGAACCCATGGAAATCACCCAGCGCGGTTCCGACATCTGGTCATAAACCTTGCGCAGTGCCGGTGCCATCTTGTTGACGAGGGTTCCAGCCACAATCATGACATCCGACTGGCGGGGACTCGGACGAAAAATCACGCCGAAACGGTCCAGATCATAACGGGCCGCCCCGGCATGCATCATCTCAACAGCACAACAGGCGAGACCAAAAGTCATGGGCCACATGGAACCGGTCCGGGCCCAGTTCACCAGGTTATCGACCGATGTCGTTACGATACCGTGTTCGTGGATCTTTTCTACTCCCATTCCAGTGCCCCCTTGCGCCATTCATAAATGAATCCGACTACCAGCACACCGAGAAATATCATCATGGCCCAGAAACCGGTCATGCCGATATCACCCAGGGCAACGGCCCAGGGAAACAGGAACGCTATTTCGAGATCGAAAATAATGAAAAGGATGGCCACGAGATAATAACGGACGTCGAATTTCATGCGGGCATCCTCGAATGCCTCGAAGCCGCATTCATAGGGCGACTCCTTCTCGGAATCCCCGCGGGCGTGACCCAGGATTTTCCCCAGTGCCAGCCCGACAGCGATCAGGACGGCTCCGATGACAAGACCGATGATGATGAATACCAGAACAGGGAAATAATTCTCCAGCATAGAGTCCTTTTAGATCAGAAAATAAGCTAATGATTTCATAGCATTAGGAAACATGATTCATTGATAATGATCATACCAGTTAATTTATCAAATAGGGAGTCGGGCAGGCATCGAAATGACTGAAAATCCATGTGAAACCCGGCCCTGTGAAACAAATGCCGGTTAAATAGCCCGGTTAGAAAAGGACAGACTGGCCGTCGCGATAGTGCTCGCCGCGCCAGATGGTTACTGTTTCGGACGGCAGGAAGCGGTTCATTGATTGTGCCAGCGCTTCAGGAGCCGCCAGTCCTGCGCTTCAATCAGGATGTTCCAGGTGCCCGGCGCCAGATCGGGTAACACACCTTCATAAACGTCCCCTGCCAGTTTGTGCAGGGTCGATGCCTTGTCCTGGCCGCCGCGGGTCGCATGAAGAAAACTGACCGAAACGGAAGCGGGTTGCCGGAATGATTCATTACCCCTGAGAATGACGCGAAAATACGGGTTGTCTTTTTCGATCTGCAGTGATGCCGAAAGATCCTTGCGATCTGCGACACGGTCTCTTTCAAACGTCCGGTTTATTTCCAGGCCGTGCTTGTAATAATCATCCACGACCAGTCCGTCATAAGTCCGGATTGCGAGGACCAGTGTCACGATACCGCCGATGACCGAAATAACGGGAAAGATTATCAACAACCAGACATAAAAATGCCGGTACCATGGTGCGGAGTCTCGGTTCGGATCCGGTGGATTTTTTCCGGTCATCAGTATCACGGTGCCGGACCAATAAAACGTGCATCCTCGCGGACGACAAGATCGGGTCTGTCACTGGCGGATAGGATAAACTCGATCTTGTTACTGCGTGCCTTCAGGTTTTCCTCTTCCGCACGTAACCGGACCGGCACATCAACAACCTTGCCCGACTCCACCCTTATTATTTCCTTGTCGAGGATTAACTCCAGTCCCTCGATTCCATGCGCATCCAGGATATATTCATGCGGCATGCTGTCCATGTTCATTACTTTCAACCGGTACACGTTTTCAATGGCACCTTCATTGGTCTCACGGTAAAGACGGTTGCGGTCCCGTATCACGTCCAGTTCCAGCGGTACCCGGACTGCGATGCTGTAAACAAGCCCGGCGATCATTACCAGCAAAAGACCTGCGTAAATCAATACGCGCGGACGCAGAACCTTCGTTGGTTTGCCCTCGAGCGCATGCTGGGTCGTGTAACGAATGAGCCCCGGCTCGTAACCCATCTTGTCCATGACGGTGTTACAGGCATCGATACATGCGGAACAACTGATACATTCATATTGCAGCCCGTCGCGGATATCTATACCGGTCGGACATACCTGCACACAGAAGCCACAATCAACGCAGTCGCCGAGGCCGGCTTTTTCCTTGTCAATTCCCCGCCTGCGTGGGCCACGTGGTTCACCGCGTCTTTCATCATAGGAAACAATCATGGTGTCTTTATCAAACATGGCACTCTGAAAGCGGGCATAGGGACACATGTATTTGCAGACCTGTTCCCGCATCCAGCCCGCGTTGCCATAGGTGGCAAAGCCATAGAAAAAGACCCAGAACGTTTCCCACGGTCCGGCACGAAACTCCAGCAACTTGAATCCCAGTTCGCGAATCGGTGTGAAATAACCGACAAAGGTAAAGCCGGTCCAGAGGGCGAAGGCGATCCAGATAAAGTGCTTGGTCGCCTTGATACGGAATTTACGCAGGCTCATCGGTTCCCGGTCCAGTTTCATCTGTCTCGGGCGGTTGCCTTCGATCATTCTTTCGATCCAGAGAAAGGACTCGGTCCACACGGTTTGTGGACAGGCATAGCCGCACCACACCCGTCCCACGATGGCCGTAAAAAAGAACAGGGACAGGCCCGCGATAATAAGCATGAAAGTGAGATAGACGAAATCCTGTGGCCAGAAAACCAGGTCGAAGATATAGAATTTGCGCGCGGGCAAGTCCCATAACACCGCCTGCCTGCCGTCCCATTGCAACCAGGCAACGCCGTAAAACAGTCCGAGCAGAGTTATGACAGACGTGGTGCGCAACACGGCGAAGAGACCGTGTACTTCGCGCGGGTAGATCTTCTGGCGTTTTTCATAGAGGACACTTTCAATCGAGCCCCCGTTGGTTGCTGGAGATGGAGTTGACATTACAAATACTGCCGGTTGTTACAAAAGGAAAACTGCGGTAACAGAAAAATATATGAAGTCATTCATCAATGTTTTCATCCACGCTCAAACCATAGACATAGGCGGTGAGCAAATGGATCTTTGCTTCACCAAGGAACTCCTTGTGCGCCGGCATGACGCCGGTACGTCCCTTGGCGATGCTGTCGGAAATCTGTTTCTGGCTGCCACCGTACAGCCAGATATTATCGGTAAGATTGGGCGCGCCTATCTGTTGATTGCCCTTGCCTTCGGCGCCGTGACAGACGGCGCAATTTTTTTCGTATATTTGCTTGCCCTTATGGGCTACCACTGAATCAACTTCCCGTCCGCTCAGGCTTTTCACGTATTGCGTCACCTGGAAAACCCCTTCATGTCCCAGGGATTCCTCCCAGGCCGGCATTGCGCCCTGCCTGCCGTTTGTGATGGTTTCCCTGATCTTTTCCGGGGAACCCCCGTACAGCCAGTCATTGTCGCGCAGGTTGGGATACCCCCTCACACCCCTTGCGTCGGATCCGTGACAGGTCGTGCAATACGTTGAAAAGAAGCGTTCACCAATCGTGATTGCTTCTTTGTTATTCACCAGCGAGGCTATGTCTTCTTTCAGGTATTTATTGTAAATGGCGCCATAGGTCTCTTCGGCCCTGTCGATTTCTTCCTGGTACTGTTTTTCCTGTGTCCAGCCCAGCACCCCGTCGAACGCACCCAGGCCAGGATATAAAACCAGATAGGCCACGCCGAAAAACAGCGTGATGTAGAACATGATCAACCACCAGCGCGGCAAGGGATTGTTGTACTCTTCCAGGTTCCCGTCCCAGACATGGCCCATTGTCTCGACCTTGCCTTCGGCGGTTTTTGTCGGTTTGCCTTTCGTGGTCCAGTGAATCAGCCAGAAGATCGCGGCAAACGACGCAATAACGATCACAATAATGAACCAGCTCCAGAAACTGCTTGTAAAATCGTTCATTCCTATTACCAACTACCGGTTATTGCTTTCATCATCGTGATCATTTTCATCTTTGTTCCTGTCTTCATCGAACGGGATCCTCGCCGCCTCGTCAAAGTGCTTCTTCCGCTTGCCGCTCCAGGCCCAGATCACGATACCCACAAAAACGATCAGGACAATAATGGTCCAGATACCCTGTGCCAGACCGAAATTCATCATTCATCGCCTGGTCTTGATGCTCGTACCGAGTACCTGCAGGTATGCCACGATGGCGTCCATCTCGGTCTTGCCCTCAAGCATGCCGTGCGCCTTGTCAATTTGTTCCTCTGAATAAGGCACGCCCAGTTTTTTCAATACACGCATTTTCTGTTTAATAATACCCGGATCCAGTTTGTTTTCCGCCAGCCAGGGATAACCCGGCATGATTGACTCCGGCACGACGTCACGCGGGTTAATCAAGTGCGCCACGTGCCATTCATCACTGTAACGCCCGCCGACACGCGCCAGGTCCGGGCCGGTGCGTTTCGATCCCCACTGGAAGGGCCGGTCATAAACATACTCACCGGCCACGGAATAGTGTCCGTAGCGTTCCGTCTCCGCGCGGAAAGGCCGGATCATCTGCGAATGACAGACATAGCATCCTTCCCGGATATAAATATCCCGTCCCGTGAGTTGCAGGGCATTGTAGGGTTCCAGTCCTTTTACGGCCTCGGTGGTCTGCTGCATGAAAAAAAGCGGCACGATCTGCACCAGGCCGCCGATACTGACAACTACCAGGATCAAAATGATCATCAGGCGCAGATTCGTTTCGACTTTTTCGTGACCGAATGTCATGGGTATCCGCCTTAATGCGCCATTGCCGGTTTGGGGATTTCACCGGTCACCGGTTTTGCACCGGCGATTGTCTTCCAGAGATTCCAGGTCATGATCAACATGCCGATCAGGAAAAATGCTCCGCCGACGGTGCGGATAATATAGAACGGGTGCATGGCCTGGACGGACTCGACAAAATTGTAGATGAGCGTCCCGTCCGGGTGCACTGCACGCCACATCAGTCCCTGCATGATCCCCGATACCCACATGGCGGTGATGTAGAGGACAATACCGATAGTCGACAGCCAGAAATGCGCCTCGATCAGCTTGTTACTGTAGACAGGCCGACCGTAAAGGCGCGGGATGAGATAATACATGCTGCCGATCGTGATAAAGGCGACCCAGCCGAGTGCACCCGAGTGCACGTGGCCGATGGTCCAGTCCGTGTAGTGCGACAGGGCGTTCACGGTCTTGATGGACATCATCGGTCCCTCGAAGGTCGACATGCCGTAAAACGAAAGCGACACGATCAGGAAACGCAAAACCGGATCAGTCCGCAGTTTTTCCCAAGCGCCGGAAAGCGTCATGATCCCGTTGATCATTCCGCCCCAGGATGGCGCCAGCAATATCAGCGACATCACCATGCCCAGCGACTGGGCCCAGTCCGGCAAAGCCGTGTAATGCAGGTGGTGCGGACCTGCCCAGATATAGACAAATATCAGGGCCCAGAAATGAACGATGGACAGGCGATAGGAATAAATGGGACGGTCGGCCTGTTTCGGCACGAAGTAATACATCATGCCGAGAAACGCCGCCGTCAGGAAAAAACCGACAGCATTATGGCCGTACCACCATTGCACCATGGCATCCTGGACGCCGGCGTAAACCGAGTATGATTTCAGGAAGCCGACCGGCATGGCCAGACTATTGAATACATGCAGCAGCGCAATGGTGATGATATAGGCACCGAAAAACCAGTTGGCGACATAGATATGTTTCACCTTGCGCTTCGCAATGGTGCCGAAAAAGACATAGGCGTAAACCACCCATACAACCGTGATCAATATATCAATCGGCCATTCGAGTTCGGCGTACTCCTTCGAGGATGTGTAACCGAGTGGCAGCGTGATTGCCGCGGCAAGGATTACCAATTGCCAGCCCCAGAAGGTGAACGCTGCCAACTTGTCATCGATTAACCGGACATGACAGGTCCGCTGCACGACATAATAGGACGTTGCAAACAAGGCACTACCGCCAAAAGCGAAGATAACGGCATTGGTATGCAATGGCCGCAACCGGCCGAATGTCAACCAGGGAATGTCGAAGTTGAGTGCCGGCCAGGCGAGTTGCGCCGCGATCAAAACTCCCACCGCCATGCCGACGATGCCCCAGACTATCGTCATGATGGCGAACTGGCGGACAACTTTATAATTGTAGGTAGAGTCGTTTTCCTGCATGGACATCATCCTTTGGCGGTAAATTCAGGACCCAGGCCAAAACTCCAGAGGATCACGGTTGCAGCGAGCATACCGACCAGACCCACCAGGCCGAAGGCCAGTACTGCACTGGAAAACAAAAAGCCCCGCTCATGCGGAATTTCCATCATGACCGGAATGCCGATGTAAAGAAGAAATACGGTATAGGTCACCGCGGGAATACCCATGAGCAGGTTAAACCACAGCACCGGGTAAACCTGGGTGATCCCAACCAGGAACAGGGGTATCGGTATATAGGCCGCAAGCACCAGGCAACGCGTCATGGACTGCATTGCCCCGTATGTCTGTCCCATCCAGCGGATCATCCAGGCAACGGAAAAAACAGCAACAATAATGACCAGGTAATAACAGACGGCGATAAAGCCGGCACTCCCGGTAGTGAGTTTGACCGTGTCTGCCGTGCCGATCTGCCAGCCGATTTGCGTCGTGCCGATAAAGCCACTGATAACGGGGATCGCGGCCAGGATCAGAATGTGTAACATAACCCTTTGCAGGGAGATATTACGCCGACGGACTTCTTCCCATTCCTCGGAAGGGTGTAAAAAAAACCCGATTATATGCTCAAGCAGCATATTCCCTGCCCCTCCTGAAAAATTCCAGCCCCATATTTGATGTTATAAATCTCACTGCTTCGTTATGCAAGTTGGAAAAATCCCGGTCTAGAACCTGTAGCCGACAACGGCACCGAAAATTACCGGATCGATATTCACGTTCACGCGCAGCCTGCCCAGGTTAGCGTTATTCAACGATGCCGTGGTATTCATATCGATATCTCACGTCAAGATTAACAAACCAGTTGTCCCTGATATTGACGTCAAACCCTGCCGTGCCGCCCCCCAGCCGCGGGAGTTATCCATATTGCACCTCGCCAGGTCCCGCAACGGCCTCCAGCGAAGAGGAA
>DATIPP010000240.1:0-23730 GCA_035471825.1 Gammaproteobacteria bacterium | reverse complement strand
CTGGATGACCCGGCACAACGGCTTTTACTGGCTCGCGCAATACTGCAGCGTTTTTTCCGCTGGGTCTGGGTGGCCGTCCTCCTGTTACCGGCCACCGGTTTCTGGATGACGACCAGGCTTTATGACGGTTTTTCATGGCCGCTGTTTATCTGGATTATGGCGGTAATGGCAATCGTCATGATATTGCTGTTCCTGCATGTGTATTTCGCCCCCTGGCAGCGGTTGAACAATGCACTGGATAAAGGGGATACAGCAAAGGCGCCCGCAGCCCTGGAAACTATACGCCGGATTGTCACAGTGAACCTTATATTGGGTATGATAGTGGCCGTTGTTGCCAGTGCCGGGCGATATCTATAAATCCGGCTTATATAATGTCTACACGACAGAGAGGAGGGCAATATGAACGAAATAACCAATGATAACGGTGCCGTGAGTAAAGACGAACGCATGTGGGGAATGCTATGTCACCTGACGGTTTTTTCCGGTTTTATTATCCCGTTTGGCCATATTCTTGCTCCGCTGGTTATCTGGTTGATCAAGAAAGACGAGATGCCATTTGTGGATGATCAGGGCAAGGAATCATTGAATTTCCAGATAACCATGACGATTGGCTTTATCCTTTGCGCAATACTGATGCTGGCATTTATCGGCCTCATTCTTATCTGGTTATTGATCATTTTTGATATCGTTGTGTTGATCATTGCCTCGATCAAGGCCAATGACGGTGTGCGTTACCGTTATCCCTGGGCCATCCGTTTGCTGAAGTAAAGTGCGGTAGCTGAAGAGTTGATGCAGGGCGCGCACCAACTGTTGGAAAAATACGGACACAGCCACACACACCCGGTCAACAAGCGCCTGCACTGGGTGTGTGTACCCTTGATTGTGCTCAGCCTGCTGGGGCTCCTGTGGTCAATACATGTCCCCGTAGTGATGCAGGTAGTACCCTTGCTGAACTGGGCCACGCTGTTCCTGCTGGTGACCATTGCCTATTATTTTCTGCTTTCAACCCGGCTGGCCCTCGGCATGGCGATATATTCGCTGCTGATGGTGTTCATCCTTGCAACCCTCGATCGCGCAGGTGTCATGATTTGGCAATGGTCCTGCGTGGTTTTTGTACTGGCCTGGATCGGGCAGTTCATTGGGCATCACATTGAGGGCAAACGGCCATCATTTTTCCAGGACCTGCAATTTTTGCTGATAGGGCCGATGTGGCTGCTGGCAGCAATCTATCGGCGGCTGGGTATGGATTATTGAGACAGCTTTCCCGGGAGTGGCAGCCTGGATCAGGCGGTATGTTGTTCCAGGGCCCAGTCCACGTGCTCCCTGACGAGTGCTGACGAATGGCCCCTCCGGGCCTGTAGTGCCTCGATAATTTCATGCGTGGTTCCTGCATTTCCCAGCGCCACGGCAAGGTTCCGTAACCAGCATTCATAACCGATGCGGTAAATAGCCGTGCCGGCCAGGCGCTCCCTGAATTCCGTTTCACTCCAGTTGAAAAGTTCCAGCAGGGCCGGGGCATCCAGCCCGTTGCGTATCCGGAAATCCTTTTCTTCGCTGTTCCGGGCGAACCTGTTCCAGGGACAGACCAGTTGGCAATCATCACAACCGAAGATGCGGTTTCCGATCATGGGACGGTATTTCACCGGGATGCTGCCACGCAACTCGATGGTCAGGTAGGAAATGCATCGGCGCGCGTCGAGTTGATAAGGGCCGACAATCGCCCTGGTCGGGCAGATATCGATGCAGGCCCGGCAACTACCGCAATGGTTCGTGGTGAATGGTTCGTCGATCGGCAGGGGCAGGTCCGTATACAATTCACCCAGAAAAAACCAGGAACCGGTTTTTGGATGGATAAGGTTAGTGTGTTTGCCAATCCAGCCAAGCCCCGCGTTCCTGGCCAGTGCCTTTTCCAGGACAGGTGCGCTGTCGACAAAGGCCCGGTAGCCGAACTCACCGGCCACATCTTCTATCCTGACGGCAAGCTGTTGCAGGCGTTGCCGAAGCACCTTGTGGTAGTCGCGGCCCATGGCATAGCGCGACACGTAGGCGAGACCGGGATCGTTCAATACGCGCTGTGGGTGTTCGGCGTCGGGCGGCCGGTAGTCCATGCGCGCCGAGATTACCCGTTGTGTGCCCGGCAAAAGTTCTGCAGGACGGGAACGTCGAGTGCCGTGGCGTTGCATGTACTGCATTTCGCCGTGTCGTCCGGCCGCCAGCCAGTCGAGGAGATTTGTTTCGTCTTCACCCAGATCGATACCGGTAATGCCGACTTGCTGAAAGCCGAGTTCCCTGCCCCAGTGTTTGATCTGCCTCGCGAGTCGGGTGTAGTCGATGGTATTAACGGCGGTTGTCATGGTTCAAGCGATTGTACGCGTTTCCGGTGATTTTTTTGCACTGCAAGGATGCCGTCTACATTCTTTCTGGTGCAATTATCCCGTATTTTGATTACATCGTTTAATTTATATCTTTGATTTATAAAATAATATTTAACTGGCATGACAAATGCATTGATAGAGTTATAGCACTTCCTCCACTCAGGCCTGAGTTCTGTCTCGGCATCGGAGCTATCCTCGGGGCGCGCCAGCGCCCCTTTTTTTGTGCGTCAGCAGGCCCGGTTTAATGGTCGTCTTAAAGTTCGCGTCCGGGGGTTGATGACGTTATGATTCATTGCCATCTTCCTGATCGAAATATTTGATGTATGTTTGATTTCCTGACTTCCTGGTATCGCCGGTATTTTACCGATCCGCAAGCAGCGTTGCTTGTGGTGTTGCTGGTTATCGGCTTCGTTATCATATACACCATGGGCAGGATGCTGGCGCCCCTGTTCGCAGCAGTTGTGATTGCCTACCTGCTCGAGGGCGGCGTACAGAAACTCGAGTCTTATCATGCACCCCGTCTGTTATCGGTCAATATCGTCTTCCTGTTGTTCCTTGCATTTATGGTCTTTCTACTGCTGGGTCTCCTGCCGCTTATCTCGCGCCAGTTGAGCCAGTTTTTCCAGGAAGTGCCCGATATGATCAACAATGGCCAGGAATTACTGTTACAGTTGCCCGAAGAATACCCGGAACTGATTTCCGAGGAGGCCGTCTGGGAAATCATTTTCGCGATTCGAAACGGCCTGAGTGATCTGGGACAAAGTGTCTTGTCAATTTCCGTTGCCTCCATTCCGGCCATCATTACCGTGCTTGTCTACGTGATACTGGTTCCCTTGATGATTTTCTTTTTCCTGAAAGACAAGGATATGATACTGAACTGGCTGAGTCGTTTCCTGCCCAATGAACGCCGCCTGGTAACGGAAATCTGGAAGGAAATGGATGCGCAAATCGGCAATTACGTGCGCGGCAAGTTTAACGAGATTATAATCGTCGGCAGTGCATCCTTCGTTATCTTCCAGTTGCTGGATCTGAACTACGCGCCACTGCTTGCGATCATCGTCGGACTGTCAGTATTGATTCCCTATATCGGCGCGGCAGTCGTGACCGTACCGGTCGCCTTTGTCGGATATTTCCAGTGGGGACTGTCGTCAGAGTTCGTCTGGTTGATGATCTGGTATTTTGTCCTGCAATTTCTCGATGGCAACGTGCTGGTGCCCATATTGTTTTCCGATGCCGTCAACATGCATCCCGTGGCAATTATCTTCGCCATTCTCGTGTTCGGGGGACTGTGGGGTTTCTGGGGCGTGTTCTTTGCAATACCCCTGGCGACACTTGCCAAGGCATTAATCAATGTCTGGCCCACCACCTCGGACCAGGTTTCCCTGGCCGAGAGTACCGATTCTGCTTCATCGGTTTAAAAAAGTATTTTAAAGTGTCCTGATGGCATCGAGCACTTCGTCGACATGGCCCTTGACTCTGACCTTGCGCCATTCCTGCCGGAGGACACCCTTGTCATCGATGAGAAAGGTACTGCGTTCTATTCCCATGACCTTTTTCCCGTACATATTTTTTTCCTTTATTACGTCGAATTGCCTGCAGAGTTTCTCTTCCTCGTCGGACAATAACTCGAACGGGAAAGATTGTTTCTCCTTGAATTTTTCATGCGACTTGATGCTGTCACGAGAAACGCCGAGCACGACAGTATTACGTGCCCTTAATTTGCGGATATTGTCCCTGAAGTCCTGCCCTTCCGCAGTACAACCCGGTGTACTGTCCTTGGGATAGAAATACAATACGACGTTCTTCCCCTTGAAGTCGGAGAGCCTGATGGTCTGGTTTCCTGTTGCCGGAAGCCTGAAATCTTTCACTTTCTTTCCAATTGCAGGTTTTGTCATCTGCTTGCAGATCCTCGAATCAAAAAATGTTTATTTAACCGGCTCAATTATGGCATCCAGGTTCAGCTGATCACAAAAATCCATGAAATCTCCGCGTATCGACGCGATTGATATGTCAGTGGGTATATTGATGATCATGTGAAGCGAGAACATGGTGGTATTACTGTTCGTTGCCTTGTATGTCGTCGTCGTCAGCTCCTGGATAGAGATGTGATTGTTGAAGATAAAGTCGACTATGGCATGTACGATTCCTTCGTGATCAAATGACACGACATCGATGGCATAGGGCATCTGGTTATCGGCTACCGCACCGGGACCGGTGCGTTTTTTTATGATATTCAACTCCAGTCTTTTCTCCAGCCGGTCCGTGAGCCCCTCGATTTTGGCGATGGCGTCCCAGGGCCCTGCCAGCATCATTATCAGGCAAATTTCATCCCCCAGGCGCAGCATGCGGCTTTCCCTGATGTTGCATCCGCTTTCCTTGACAGCAAGGGTGAGTTGTTTGAGCAGGTCCGGTCTGTTTTGACCACAGGCGGTGAGAACCAGGCAATTGTTCATTTGATTTTTACAGGGGGTGTTTGCGTCCCGGCATTTTGATGGCAAGGAGGGAGGCTTGCAAGCAGCGGCCGGGGCGTAGCGAAGTTTTAACCATGGAGGCCGGCTGGTGTATACTGGGTTATTTGCCGGGCACTGATGCCCAAAGGCACAATCCGCATCCAGAGGTAAGTCCTTCAGGACAATTCCAGCACAGAGACAGGAAACGGTTTATGTTTCACGGGAGTATGGTGGCGCTTGTCACACCCATGCATGACGGCGTATCGCCGGACACGGCGCTTGATTATGACGCCCTTGGTCGCCTGATCGAATTTCATATCGAGAACGGCACGGATGCCATTGTCTCGGTGGGGACCACGGGCGAATCGGCAACGCTGGGCGAAGAATTGCATTGTGACGTCATCAAACGCACAATCGATATTGTCAATGGCAGAATCCCGGTCATTGCCGGTACCGGCGCGAATTCGACTTTCGAGGCGATCCGGCTGACCCGCTACGCTAAAGACGCCGGGGCTGATGCCTGTCTGCTGGTAACACCGTATTACAACAAGCCGACACAGGAAGGACTTTACCTGCATCACAAGGCCGTGGCCGAGGCGGTTTCCATTCCCCAGATTCTATACAATGTACCCGGTCGCACGGCATGCGATATGTTTCCTGATACCGTCGGGCGTCTGGCCAAGGTTGAAAATATCATCGGAATCAAGGAAGCGACCGCTGAAATGGAACGTGTCGATCGTATTCGTGAACTTTGTGGTGAGAATTTTCTGCTAGTGAGCGGGGACGACGCGACAACGAAAGAATTCATACTTCGGGGCGGGGATGGCGTGATCTCGGTCACTGCCAATGTCACCCCGAAGGCCATGCATGAAATGGCGGTGTTTGCCAAAAAAGGTGATGAACAGGCTGCGACCGAGATCGACAATACCCTGCTCGGCCTGCACAAGAACCTGTTCATCGAATCCAATCCTATTCCTGTTAAATGGGCGCTGAACAAGATGGGTCTGATCAAAAAAGGCATACGCCTCCCGATGACCTGGCTTTCCGAAGAGTCTGAAGGGGCCGTACTTGCTGCCATGAAACAGGCGAACATTATCCAGACTTGATGACATGATATTGACAAGAATTACCCTGATTACTGTTCTGGCCTTTCTTGTGGCCTGTGAGAATCTGCCTGCCCTGGATGAGGTCATCCCGGACCGACGTACTGAATATCGCAAGAGTGAATCTCTTCCCGACCTGGAAGTACCCCCGGATCTCACGACCGAGGGACTGGAGGATCCGTTGTCGATCCCGAATGAAGAGGCGACGACACTGTCGGAATTCGAGCGGCAAAAAACCCGACGCCGCCTGGGTGCGCCGTTAGGCGCGGCGACGGCAGGTGCCACGGCGGATGACAACTGGGTACTGGTCCAGGTCAGCAAGGCGGAATACTGGCCGGCATTACGCAGTTTCTGGCAGGAGCAGGGCTATGAGCTTGAGCTTGACGATCCCGAACTCGGTGTAATGGAA
This sequence comes from Gammaproteobacteria bacterium, assembly GCA_035471825.1. Lineage (GTDB taxonomy): Bacteria > Pseudomonadota > Gammaproteobacteria > Eutrophobiales > Eutrophobiaceae > DATIPP01. Next base: position 17,393 of record DATIPP010000240.1, on the reverse strand, counting down.
ACACAATGGAAGGAAACCGGTTCATCTGATGTCTCGGTTGTGCGTACCCGTTTTACGCTGTTTACGGAAGAAGGCACGACACCCGGCACTACCATGTTGCTTATCTCAAGCGATCAACAGGAAAGGATCGCGAACAACGATGGCAGTGGCGAGTGGCTGGATATCACAGGTGATGAAAGCACCGTGCGTAACATGGTCGCCGACCTTAACCAGTATTTCTATGGCGCGCCTTCCCCGGGCAGTGAAAGCAGTGTTGCCGCGGCTTCCCCGTCTACAACAACCGACACGGCAGTTAGTGCCCGGGCCAAGGCAGAGGTACTGGACCTGGGGGATAATAAACTGTATCTGTCACTGCCGGAGGAATTCACCCGCGCCTGGACACTGACTGAGGCCGCACTCCTCAAGGCGGGCCTGTTGATTGAAAAGCAGGACCGGAGTAAAGGTCTTTATCACGTGCTTTATTTTTCACCGGAAGACAGGGAAGAAGGACTGCTTGATAAGCTCAAGTTCTGGGGTGATGACGATGGCACACCCTATCAGATCAGTCTGACCGGAGTGGGTGACAAGACTGAACTGGTGGTGCTTGACAAGGACGGTGAATGGGAAAAGGGTGTGAATGCCAACCGTATACTGAGTCTGTTGCAGGCTCAGTATAATAACCAGAGATAGTTTAAATCAGAATTAACGTTTTCTTATTTTCCCGGATTGTCCCTTGTCACGGTAAGGATTTTCTCCCTGGCGCAATTCAATAAATACCGGCGTTCCGATGAGTCCGAGCTCCTTCCTGAAACTGTTGGCGAGGTACCGTCGGTAACTGTCCGGTAGCTGCTTTACCTGGTTTCCATGGATAACGATCCGCAGCGGGTTTTTCCCGCCGAGATGGGCATACCGCAGCTTTATGCGCCGGCCTTTTACCAGCTGTGGTGGATGGTTTTCAATTATTCTACGCAGTATTTTATTGAGTTCCGGTGTTGAGGGTGAGACGTTAATCGATCGCCTGATTTTTTCCACCGAGGTAAACAGTTTTCCGACTCCGCTGCCATGCAGTGCCGATATATAATGTATGCAGGCATAATCAATAAACCCGAGCTTGCGGTCACACTGCCCCCGGACTTGCCTACGTTTGGAAGGATCGAGACCGTCCCACTTGTTGACGGCGATGATGATGCCGCGACCGCTGTCAACCGCCAGGCCGAGAAGACTGGCATCCTGTTCAGTGATCTCGTCCCTCGCGTCCACGACAAGTATCACAAGATCACATTCTTCAATGGCAAGTAGTGTTTTTATCACGCTGAATTTTTCGACAGCGTCCGTTATCCGGCTCCTGCGCCTTACCCCGGCGGTATCGATCAGGGAATAGGACTTGCTCTCCCGTTCGAAAAGGATGCGGATACTGTCCCGCGTCGTTCCCGGCTGGTCGAATGTCAGCACTCGTTCTTCTCCAAGTATACGGTTAACCAGTGTTGATTTGCCTACATTAGGTCGGCCGATGATGGAGATTGCCAGACTCTCGTCGGGCCCACCGCTGTCCCCTGTTGTTTCTGGTAACATGTCGCAGAGGCGGTTCATCAGCGCTTCGATACCACTGCCGCGTTTCGCTGAAATGGCATGCACGTTGCCAATACCGAGCGCATGAAATTCCGCCGTTACAATATCCGGTGACTGTCCCTCGGTCTTATTTACTGCCACGAAAATATTTCTGTTGAGGGGACGCAATTGATCTGCAATTGTTTCGTCCACGGCGGTCAGTCCTGCGCGGCCGTCGACCATCCATATGACGGCATCCGCTTCTATTACAGCCTGTAAGGCCTGTTGCGTGATCTGATCTGCAATGGGGGTGGATTCCGTCTCTTCCTCGCCAAGACCGCCGGTATCGACCAGTAAAAATGACTTGCCGTTGTATTCACCATGGCCGTACTTGCGATCGCGGGTAATACCCGGCCGGTCTGCGACCAGCGCGTCCCGGCTGCGGGTCAGGCGGTTGAACAGTGTGGATTTACCAACGTTGGGCCGGCCAACAATGGCAATGACAGGTTTCATTATTTTCCGGTCTGGTAAATGGCTGAACGGATCGTACCGCGAAAGATAATCAATCGGTCAGATCGTCGTCTATCTCATCATCGGAAGAGAAAAAATCCCAGAAACTCCAGGACTCATCTTCTTCAGTTTGTTCGGGTTCCGCAGTTTCTTCTTTCACCGTGTCGTCTTCGGCGACTGTTTCAGGTTCCTGGTCCGTATCAGTATCCGCGACGAGTTTTTCGCTGAGATTGTCATAGGTGTATGCACCCAGTGTCCCGTCACTGGCGTAGCCATAAACAATATTGTCAACAGACAGGGGTGCGGCAATAACCGGGGAGTCGCTGATACGGCTTCGCGCGATGAGGTCACCGGTATCGGTATCCAGCCAGTGCAGGTACCCTTCCAGGTCCGCCACAACCACGAGATCGCCGATCCTGGCAGGTGCCGTAATAGCCCGTGCCTGGAGTTTTTCCTGCTTCCAGATGGAACTGCCGGTAAAGCGGTCCAGTGCCCAGATATGACTGTTGTCATCGGTGACATAAACAGTGGTGCTGTCGACACACAAACCGGCATAGGAAGAAATATCGCGTGCCCACTGGATCTGTCCCGTTTCGAGTGACATCGCGGCCACGCGTCCCTGGAACGTGGCAACATACACCACGTCATCCCGGACCACGGGTTCGGCATCGATATCCACCATGCGTTCCAATTCGGTCCTGCCCGATCCGAGTGCTACGCGGGTTTCCCATACGGGTTTACCGGTAGACAGTTCAATCGCGGCCAGTCGGCCGCCGTCAAAACCTGCCAGCACGAAGTTACCGGCGATAACAGGTGAGCTGGTGCCCCGCAATGAAAGCGCCGGTACTGTGCGATCATAGACCCAGATGCGTTCGCCGGTTTCCGCATTCAGGCCGGCGATCTTGCCGTCAACAGTTCTTGCTACAATAATGTTGTCGGAGATTTTCGGTGTGGACAGTACCTCGCTGGAGACACGCGTGCGCCAGAGTATTTCACCACTTTCGGCGGCGAGCGCCAGGACTTCCGCTTCTCCCGTTCCGACCAATACCATGGATTCCCCGGCCCCGGGGCCGCCGGTTATCCGGGTATCAGTGTCCGTTTCCCAGAGTTCCTCGCCTGTTCGGGCGTCAAAAGCGGTAATATCACCGCCGATTTCGGCAACGTAAATATGGCCGTCCGCATGGACGGGTACGAGTTTCAGGTATTGTTTGTCAGTTCCCGAGCCGACACCGGCGTCCCAGAGTTGGTCGATATCCGCCCGCTGTTCGAATTCAATCAGTGGGGTTGGTGGTTCAGTATTGTCTACTCCACCAAGAAAGGAATTATAAGTGTCCTTGATAGTGCCGCAGGCTGCCAGCAAGAGCAGTGCAGGAAAAACGGACAGTCGTGGCAACATCACTGACCCTGGCGGTCAAGATCATCGATCTTCAATTGAAGAAACGAACTCTCCTCGCCGGTGCGGGGGGCAGTGGCCAGGGCCGAGCGATAGGCTGCCAGTGCCTCGTCCCGTTTACCCTGTTGCAGGTAAATATCCCCGCGTAGTTCGTCATAACTGGACTGGTATTCAGCTCCTGCAGATTGTTTCACTAGTGCCAGTGCCGCGTCCGGTTTTCCCCGATCCAGTTGCACACGCGCCAGGCGCAATTGTGCCAATCGCTTGATTTCATCCAGTTCGGCCTGGTCAACGGCCCGTTGCAGGTGTTTCACGGCGGCATCGAGATTGCCGTTGTCCACTTCAAGTTTCGCGAGCATCAATGACGCGAAGGTTGCATAAGATGTTTTTGAATAATTTTTCAATAACCTCTCGGCGAGTGTCCTCACTTCATCCTCCTTGTCCTGCCGGACTTCGGCAATCATGTCCGAATACAACACGGACGCGGCCTCTGCCTGGGCAATGAGGTGGGCCTGCCAGCCTCGCCAGCCGAAAAGTGCACCGAGACCCAGCACGACACCGGCGACGATGAACTTGCCGTTTTCGGCCCACCATTTTTTTAGTTCCTCGATTTGTTCTTCTTCGGTTTTGTTAAAGTCCAAGTCCGTCTCCTGATGTTATGCCGGGATGGCCACAAGGCGTGCAATCATAATGATGCATCAGCGTAAGTTCAAATGACCCTCCAGATGCTTTTTGAGTATGGCCGGCAGTTTCGCCACGGGCACGGTTTCCTGTTCCGACTGTTCGCGCAGGGATTTCAATCCAACTGTTTGATTTGCAAGTTCATCCTGGCCCAGGATCAGTGCGAGGATTGCACCTGATTTGTCTGCCCGTTTGAATTGCGCCTTGAAACTGCCGCCGCCGTGGTTGACCCGGAGGCGCAGTCCGGGTATCTCGTCCCGCAGTGATTCCGCAATGGCAAAACCGTTTGCAACCGCCTCGTCACCGGCAAGGATAAAATAGGCATGCGGGCTGTCATCCGGCTGCTGGGTATCCCTGTCAAGCAGTTCCGTCAGACGCTCCATTCCCATGGCGCAACCGATGGCCGGTACCGGTTTACCGCCGAAGTATTCCACCAGGTTGTCGAAACGTCCGCCGGCGCAAATGGTGCCCTGTGCCCCAAGATGATCGGTGGTCCACTCGAACACGGTTTTTCCGTAATAATCCAGGCCGCGGACCAGTCTCGGGTTAACAATATAGTCAATTTTTGCCGTATCCAGTAATGTTCTGAGCTCCGCAAAGTGCTCCGCGGATTCAGAATCCAGGTGGTCCTGGATGGAAGGAGCACCGGTGATCAATGTCTGCATGTCGGGATTCTTGCTGTCGAGGACCCGTAAAGGGTTGCTGTGCAGGCGTTGTTGGCTGTCTTCGTCCAGTTCGCCCCGGTTTTCATCCAGGTAGTCGACAAGGATATCCCGGTATTTTCCGCGTGCCTCCGGCGTGCCGAGGGTGTTCAATTCCAGCTTGATGCCGGACAGGCCGAGTTCCCGCCAGAGCCTGCCGCAGAGGATGATCATTTCCGCGTCAATGTCCGGTCCCGGCAGACCGAATGCCTCGATGCCGACCTGGTGAAACTGCCGTTGCCGTCCCTTCTGCGGCCGCTCGTGCCGGAACATCGGTCCCATGTACCAGAGTTTTTGTGTCTGGTTATGAAACAGGCCGTGTTCCAGGCCAGCTCGGACACAACCGGCGGTTCCCTCGGGACGCAGGGTCAACTGTTCCCCGTTGCGATCCGGAAAGGTGTACATTTCCTTGGCGACAATATCCGTATACTCGCCGATCGAACGCGCGAACAGTTCGGTCTTTTCCACCACGGGCAGGCGGATCTCGCTGTAGCCATAGCTTTGTATGACGCGGACCAGAGTATTCTCGACATGACGCCACAGCGGGGTGGAGTCAGGCAGGATATCATGCATCCCGCGAACTGCTTGTATTTTACTGCCGGACAAGGAAACCTCTCCCGAGATTGAAGCCGATGTATTCTAACAGACAGAGTTTGCTACCGCTGAAGGTGCCGAGAGGCGCCCTATTCCCCCAGGTTGAAGCGCGCCACGCCCGCGTCGGAATACTGATCAGTATCGATGGTATTGCCGTTGAAGATAACTTCCACGCCGGGCGCATAACCCAGTAATACGGAATACGGCGCTTCACCGTCCAGCCGTATCGTTTCACCGGGTGTTGCCAGCCCCAGGTACAGGCGGGTGTCACCGGCATCGTAAACCTCGATCCAGGATTTCTCACGGATATTCATGACAATGTCAGCATCGGCTTGTGTCGCTGACGGTGTATCTTCGCCCGAGCGTGATTCCGGGATTGTTTCATCGATTGACAGGGAGTTGGGCAGTTCCATGGTATGGATAACATCATCGGACAGGCTGCCATCGCCGTCATAAAGCGGTGGATAGTCGTCATCGGTATCGGTGCGGTTGTCAAAATAGGGAGTGTCGGGATGCACCACAATATCAATCGGATAGTCCAGGCTTCCCCCGCCGGTGGATTCCTGGCCGCCCTGGTTATTATTGTTTTGATCGTCAACGATATACTGGCTTTGCAGCCAGGCAAGGAGTAACAACGCCAGCCCGAACGTCACCAGGTAAGTGACAGCCTTGACCGGCTTGTCACGGCTGCTTGCCTGCGAGTGTTTTTTTACATCCGGAACAATCTCCGGCGGTTCGGATGCCTCGTTGCCATAACGCTCAACGAGGGCCTCGCCATCCAGCTTGACCAGGCGGGCATAGCTGCGCAGGTAACCGCGGACGTAGGTGGATACCGGCAGTCTGTCGTGATCATCTTCTTCCAGCGCCGCGATCGTATCAACCTGGAGGTTCAGTTGTGCCGCCACGTCACTCCGGGTCAGGTTCCGGGCCTCCCGTGCTTCCCGCAGCGTTTCACCGGGAGTTTGGGTACCGATCGTGTGCGGTGCCTGTTGTTCGTTCTCTGGATTGTCAGACATGTTATTTCAGTCCGGATTCGTTGAGTAATCGCGCTTCTTCGGAATCCGGGAACCTGTTGCGTAATGTGAGTGCGTAACTTGAAAGAGTGTCCTTGTCTCCCAGTTCTCTTTCAATACGTATCCCGAGCCATAAACTTCTCGCCGTATGTCTGGACACTTCCGAGTAACGTTGAATGTAGGCTCGTGCAGGCAGGTATTTGCCCTGGTCGTAAGAGATCGTCGCCATCTGCAGGAGTGCTACCGGCACCTTCGGGTTTTGCTCAAGGGCATTGCGGAAATAGGTTTCGGCGAGATCTGTCCTGCCGTTTTCCAGGGCACAGGTGCCGGCATTGGTATAAGCAATCTCCGGTTCCTCATACAGGCGATTGGTGGCGGCCTGCAGGAAGACGGACTCGGCGTCTTCATACCGGCCCTGCTGGCAGAGAAAACTGCCATAGGTATTCAGTATGACACCATTATTGGGAGCGATGCTGACCGCGCGCTTGTAATATTCCTCGGCCTTTTCCATGTTGCCGAGTTGCTGGTGTAACAATCCCATCGCATTATGCGTCGGTGCAAAATTCGAATCGGCCGCGAGTGACTTGTTGAGCTTTTTCAGTGCCGATTCGTAATCTTTCTGTTCCAGGTAGGCAACGCCGAGATTGTAATTGGCTTCCGCGATGGCATTGGATCGTTGCGGTACGTCCACCTGCTGGCCGGTCGTCTGGCAGCCGGCCAGATACAAGAAGACAAGCAAGAGCAGCGGGATTACGGAGGATCTAATCATAAGGTCCCGGTACTCAGGTTTTCCCGATGTCGTCTGGCACGGGGAATGACTTTCCCGGCCAGTTGTCCGCAGGCAGCATCAATATCGTCCCCCCTGGTTTTACGCGTAATGGTTATTATGCCAGCATTGAGCAGGATTTCCCTAAAGGAATCAATGGCCTCCGGTTTTGAACGCCGGTATTCGGTGCCCGGGAAGGGATTAAACGGGATTAAATTGACCTTGGCGGGAATATCATCTAACAGTTTCGCCAGTGTCCGGGCGAACTGTTCGGAATCATTTATACCGTCCAGCATGACATATTCAAACGTGACCGTTTCCCCCGGTTTTTGCCGGCAATAATCGCGTATCGCGGTCATCAACTCCCGGACGGGATATTTCCGGTTGAGGGGGACCAGCACATTCCGCAATTCATCTGTGGGGGCATGCAGGGAAATGGCGAGACTGACATTGACATCGGCTGCAAGTTTCCGGATACCCGGGACCACACCCGCCGTACTCAGGGTGACACGTTTGCGGGACAGGCCATAGGCCCAGTCATCCAGCATCAGGTTCAAGGCCCCTGAAACATTGTCGTAATTTAACAGCGGCTCGCCCATCCCCATCAAGACGATATTCGATATTCTTTTACTTTTGTCCTTATAGTAACCCAGCGCTTTCGTGGCTATCCACACCTGGGCGATAATCTCGGCGACATCCAGGTTCCGGTCGAAACCCTGTTTGCCCGTTGAGCAAAAACTGCAGTCCAGCGGACAGCCGACCTGGGATGAGACACATAATGTGCCGCGGTCCTTTTCCGGGATAAAGACAGTTTCAATGCAACTGCCACTCTCGAGGCGCAGGAGCCATTTATACGTACCGTCTGTCGATACCTGATTCGATACGATTTCTGGCAGTTCCAGCGAGGCGATCGATGACAGTTTATCCCTCAGCGCGAGACTCAGGTTGGTCATTTCGCTGAAATCAATGACGCCGTGTTGATAGATCCATTTCAGGACCTGGGAAGTGCGGAAAGGTTTTTCATCGATGCCGGTAAAAAACTCCGTCATAGTCCGCCGGTCGAGCCCGAACAGGTTGACGGGACTGTTCACGACATCACCTTGTTCGCGGGCAGATTTCCTCGGGTTTGAAGAAAAAGTCAATTTCTATCTCGGCGTTTTCCTGGCTGTCGGAACCGTGGACAGCGTTCTCGTGGACCTCACTGTCCGGATTGTCCGTGGAAAGATCGTGTCGAATGGTTCCCGGCGCTGCGAATTTCGGAATTGTAGCACCCATAAGCTGTCGATAGGTGGTAATGGCATTCTCACCTTCGAGGACCTGTACCACAACCGGTCCGGAAATCATGAATTCCACAAGCTGATGGTAAAAAGGGCGGTCCTTGTGGACGATGTAGAATTGCTCTGCCTGTTCCTTCGTCAAATGCATCATTCTGGCGGCAATGATTCGCAATCCGCTTTGTTCGATACGGCGGCTGATTTCGCCGATTACATTTCGCGCTACTGCATCGGGTTTGATAATAGACAGTGTCCGCTCGATTGCCACTCACACATCTCCGGAATTCATCAGGTAATTTTCCAGTAAAGCGTGGGATTATACGTGCTTGCACTGATGCGTAAAGGCTACGACGGTCGCCCGTCATGCCGGAATGATGGATCACTCGTCCCAACGATTATCGCGGGTCTGCACCATCCCGTTCTCGATCCGGACCGGGAATGTTGCAGTTGGCTCATAGGCCGGTGGTGTCAGTGCCTCGCCGGTTTTGATACAAAAACGCGCGCCATGCCGGGGACATATGATCTGGTCATCATCGATGAGATCTTCCTGATCAAGGCCGCAGCCGAGCAGGGGTGAGCCGTCATGCGTACATACATCCTCGAGGGCATAGTAATCCCCCTTGTAATTGAAAACGGCGATATTGGTATCCTCGGTCTCAACCAGCCGGGCCTCACCTTCGTGGAAGTTTTCCACGAGATCGATATCGATCCAGTCAGTCATGTCGGTATTTCCTATAACAGGCCGGTTTCCAGTCGTGCGGCCTCGGACATCATGCTCTGGTCCCAGGGCGGTTCGAAAGTCAGTTCGACGTTGACGTCGGTCACGTTGGGTACCGCGGCAACGCGCTGCTGCACGTCGGCGGCCAGGAAATCACCCATACCGCAGCCCGGTGCGGTCAGGGTCATCAGGATGTCAACACGGTTACCCCCGCCATCTTCTAGGGGGGTAATTTCACAATTATAAATAAGACCCAGATCAACGATGTTTATGGGTATTTCAGGATCGTAACAGGTCCGTAGTTGATCCCAGACTTTCTGTTCATCGACAGAGCCGTCACCCTCCAGTTCCTTTTCATCTTCCTTCTCTTCAGAAGCGATTTCAAATCCGAGTGCGTCGGCGTCCTTTTCGGCAATGCGGGCCAGGTTGCCATTGATATTGACGGTATAGGTTCCGCCCAGTGCCTGCGTAATGAACACGATACTGCCCTGTTTCAGTTGTATGGGTGTGCCTGACGGTATCAGGACGGCTTCACAGTCTCTCTCCAGAGTGATCTCTTCGTTCGTATGCATAAGTCATTCAGTCGATACGGTTGCTTCTTTACCTTCAATGGCTGTGTGAAGTGTATGCCAGCAAAGTGTTGCGCACTTGACCCGTGTCGGGTAATCCTTGACGCCGAGCAAAGCAGCCAGTTTGCCGAGTCGCTCGACTTTTTCCGCGTCCTGCGGTTTGTCTTTGGTTATCATATCGTGAAAGCTGGAAAATAACGCGTTTGCCTCGTCCAGGGTCTTGCCCTTTAATGCATCAGTCATCAGCGATGCCGAGGCTACCGAAATTGCGCATCCGCTGCCGTCGAATGACACATCGGTAATGCGATCGTCATCGAGTTTCAGGTACAGGTTCAGCTTGTCACCGCAAAGTGGATTGAATCCCTCTGCGGTACGGTCCGCATCTTCCAGTTTGCCGAAGTTTCTCGGGCTGCGATTGTGATCGACAATCACATCCTGGTACAGGTCCTTGAGATCAAACATCAGCCGAATACCTCCCTGCATTTTTCCAGCCCGTTCGCCAGCTGGTCCACTTCGGCGCGTGTGTTGTAGAACGCAAACGAGGCGCGTGCAGTCGCGGGGACCCTGAAATGTTCCATCACGGGCATGGCACAGTGATGACCGGTACGTATGGCAATACCTTCATGGTCCAGAATCGTGCCGATATCATGCGGGTGAATCTTCCCGAAGATAAAGGACAGGATGCTGGCTTTTTCCCTTGCGGTGCCAATCAACTCGATGCCGGGGATCGCCGAAACCGACTTGACGGCGTAATCGAGCAGTTCCCGCTCGTACTGTTCGATTCGCTCGATACCGGTATCGTTCACATAGCCAATGGCGGCGCCCAGGCCGATAACACCTGCTATGTGTGGCGTGCCGGCCTCGAACTTGGCCGGCAGATCACTGTATTCCGTCTTCTTCAGGGTGACCTTTTTAATCATGTCACCGCCGCCATGGTACGGCGGCATCTCTTCCAGCAATTCCTGCCTGCCGTACATTACGCCGATCCCGGTCGGACCGAACAGCTTGTGGCCGGAAAAGAGATAAAAATCACAATCGAGCGCCTTGACATCAACGGCGGTATGCGGCGCTGCCTGTGCGCCGTCGAGTATGACCACCGCGCCCTGTGCATGGGCCAGGTCGGTAATTCGTCTGACGGGATTGATGGTACCGAGTGCATTGGAGATGTGCCCGACGGAGACAATCCGTGTTTTCGGCCCCAGCAGTTTTTCATATTCTTCCATGATCAGTTCACCGGCATCGTTTATCGGGATGATTTTCAGCATCGCCCCGGTCTGCTGGCAGAGCATTTGCCAGGGAACGATATTGGAATGGTGCTCCATTTCCGAAATAATAATCTCATCTCCCGCCCGCAGTTTCGAACGACCGTAACTCTGGGCAATAAGATTGATGCCTTCCGTCGTCCCGCGGACGAAGATGGTTTCCTGTATCGAGCCGGCGTTGATGAATGCACGCGCCTTTTCACGTGATTGTTCGTAGGCCGCGGTCGCGCGCTCACTCAGGGAATGTACGCCGCGATGAATATTGGAATTGTATTCGCGGTAGTATTCATCCAGCGTCTTGATCACCGTGTCCGGTTTCTGCGCGGTCGCCGCGTTGTCCAGGTACGCCAAAGGCTTGCCGTGCACTTGCTGGTGCAGGATCGGAAAATCGGCACGGATGGCCTCGACATCGATCGGTGCCGGCGTAGTCGCGGTCATTTTTTCTGCGGTAATCTTGCTCATTCGGAAAACTCCCGGATTTTCTCCGCTTCCGGCAGGCGGCCGATAATCAGGGATTCGAGCCGTTCCTTGACGGGTGATATATCGATTTTATTGATCACGTCCTCAGCGAAGGCATAGATCAAAAAGCTTCGCGCGGTTTCTTCATCAATGCCGCGGGTGCGGAGGTAAAACATCATTCCCTCATCCAGCTTGCCTACCGTCGCTCCGTGGCTGCATTTGACATCATCGGCATAGATTTCGAGTTCCGGCTTGGTATCGGCCTCGGCATTATCGGACAACAACAGGTTGGCATTGGACTGTTGCGCGTCCGATTGCTGCGCGTTCTTGTGAACGATCACCTTGCCGTTAAATACCGCTCGGCCGTGATCATTCATAACGCCGCGGTAGATTTCATCGCTCCAGGTATGCGGTTTGAGATGGTTTACCAGCGTATGGTTATCGACGTGTTGCCGCCCGCTGGCCAGATACAGGCCGTTCAATCGTATCCCGGATCCTTCCGCCGCCAGGTTGGCAACGATATCGTTGCGTACCAGCCGCCCGCCCAGTGAAATGGAATGCGAGTCGATCCGGCTGTCTTTTTCCTGGCGGGTGACAAGGTTGCCGATATGAAAACCTTTTTTACCTTCCTGCTGTATCTTGTAATGTGTCAGGTGTGAGGCATCGTCCGTGATAACTTCGGTGACGGTATTGGTCAGGTAATCGTTTTCCCCTTTTCCGACATAGTATTCTATAACGGCGGCACTGGCGTTTTTGCCCAGTACGATCAGGTTGTGCGGGTGTGACGCAATCCTGCTGTCACTGTCCGTACTGAAGTAAATAAGGCACACCGGTTTATCGAGCTTCATGTTGTCCGGCAGGATAAGCAGGGCGCCGTCCCGGAAAAAGGCCGTGTTCAGTGCGGGGAATGCCCCCTCATTCTTGCCGGAGTAGCGGCCGAGATGCCGGTTGAGGACTTCGGCATGCCTGTCGCCGGATGCAGCCAGGGAATCGATGACGACACCCTGCGGAAATTTCCGGTCACCGGACGGGGACAGTTGTCCGTTGACGAAAACCAGTTCGTAGCAATCGAGGTTTTCAAAGCGAACTTCCGCCAGTTCATCACTGCCGGGGCGTGTACCGGTCTGGTCGGGATTGAACTGGCGCTTGATGATCGGACGTACATCGGTGTATTTCCAGTTTTCCTGGCGTATGGTCGGGAAACCGGTCTCTTCCAGCTGCCTGATGGCCGACTCGCGTTCATCGGCAAACCACGGCAGGACCGCCTGTTTATCCAGGCGTTCGAAGGCGGACCGATAATATTGTACTGCGTTCTCACTCATGCCGCGTCAGCCTCCCCGGACAACCATTCATAGCCCTTGTCTTCAAGCTGCAGGGCAAGGTCACGATCACCGGATTTGACAATGCGCCCATTGGACAATACATGTACCTGGTCCGGAATAATGAAGTTCAGCAGCCGTTGATAATGCGTGACGATGATGATCGCCCGGTCGCTGCTGCGCAGGCTGTTGACACCTTCCGCGACGGTTTTCAGTGCATCGATATCCAGTCCGGAATCCGTCTCATCCAGGATTGCGAGTTTCGGTTCCAGTACGGCCATCTGGAATATCTCGTTGCGTTTTTTCTCACCGCCGGAAAAACCTTCGTTGACCGAGCGATTGAGCAGATCTTCACGTATATTGATCAGTTTCATCTTTTCCCTGATCAGGTTAAGGAATTCGACCGCGTCCAGGCTGGATTCACCGCGATAAGAGCGGATGGCATTCAACGCTGCCTTGAGCATGTAACTGTTGTTCACGCCCGGGATCTCGACGGGATACTGGAAGGCAAGAAAGATCCCTTCGCAGGCCCTGACTTCCGGTGGCATTTCCGTAAGATCCTTACCGAGATACTCGATGTTGCCTTCGGTGATTTCATAGTCATCGCGGCCGGCAAGGACATTCGCAAGCGTGCTCTTGCCGGAACCGTTTGGTCCCATGATCGCATGCACCTCGCCGGGTTTTACCTCGAGGTCCAGGCCATTGAGTATTTCCTTGTCTTCAACCGTGACATGCAGGTTTTTAATAGTCAGCATAATGTTCCTCGTCATTTGTCATTTGTCGGTCGTCAGTAGTCAATTGTTTATCCAACCGCACCTTCCAGCGTGACGCCGAGAAGTTTCTGTGCTTCAACGGCGAATTCCATCGGCAGTTCCTTGAACACGTCCTTGCAGAACCCGTTGACGATCATATTGACGGCGTCTTCTTCCGATATGCCGCGTTGCATGCAGTAGAACAACTGGTCCTCACTGATCCTGGAGGTGGTGGCCTCGTGCTCGATCTGGGCCGAGGCGTTCTTGCTCTCGATATACGGGAAGGTGTGGGCGCCGCACTTGTCACCCATTAATAATGAGTCGCACTGGGTGTAATTGCGGGCATTCTCAGCCGTTTTGGCCACGCGCACCAGGCCGCGGTAGGCGTTCTCGGCATGGCCGGCCGAGATACCCTTGGAGATGATCGTGCTGCTGGTGTTTTTCCCGATATGGATCATCTTGGTGCCGGTATCGGCCTGTTGATAGTTGTTGGTGACCGCTACGGAATAGAATTCACCGCGCGAGTTGTCACCACGCAGGACGCAACTCGGGTATTTCCAGGTGATAGCCGAACCGGTCTCGACCTGCGTCCAGGGGATCTTGGAATTGCGACCGCGGCAGTCGCCGCGCTTGGTGACAAAATTGTAGATGCCGCCCTTGCCGTTTTCATCACCGGGATACCAGTTCTGTACCGTCGAATACTTGATCTGGGCATCATCCAGTGCGACCAGTTCGACGACGGCGGCGTGCAACTGGTTTTCGTCCCGCATCGGTGCCGTGCAGCCTTCCAGGTAACTGACGTAACTGCCTTCCTCGGCAACGATCAGCGTGCGTTCGAACTGCCCCGTATTGGCCGCATTAATACGGAAATAGGTGGACAATTCCATCGGGCAACGGGTGTTTTTCGGGATATAGCAGAACGACCCGTCGGTAAAGACGGCCGAATTCAACGCGGCGAAAAAGTTGTCACCGTTCGGTACCACGGTACCGAGGTATTGCTTCACCAGTTCCGGGTGATTCCGCACGGCTTCCGAGAAAGAGCAGAAAATCACACCGGCATCCGCGAGTTTTTCCTTGAAGGTCGTTGCGACGGATACGCTGTCGAACACGGCGTCGACGGCGACGCCCGCCAGCATTTTCTGTTCGTGCAGGGGAATGCCCAGCTTTTCATAGGTCTCGAGCAGTTTCGGATCGACCTCGTCCAGGCTCTTCGGTCCGTCGTCTTTCGACTTCGGCGCCGAGTAATAGGAAATGGCCTGGTAATCAATTGGGTCGTGATGGACGTGTGCCCAGGTGGGCGTCTTCATTTCCAGCCATTTGCGATAGGCCTCGAGACGCCACTCGGTCAGCCAGTCCGGCTCGTTTTTCTTTTTCGAGATCAGGCGGATAACACTTTCATCCAGGCCCGGCGGTACCGTGTCGGCATCGACATCGGTGACCCAGCCATGTTCGTATTCTTTTTTAACGAGTTGTTCGACTTCGTTGCTTTGTGTCGCCATTATGATCCCTCTTCCTGTGTTGCATCCTGTGTACTCACGTTGAAGCTTTCACCGCAGCCACAGGTTTCCTGCACATTAGGATTTTTGAATTTAAAGCCTGCATTCAGTCCTTCACGGACATAATCGAGTTCGGTCCCGGCAAGGTAGAGCATGCTCTGTTGATCGGTAACGACCTTGATGCCATGTGATTCAAAGACATGGTCCTTGTCACCGATATTCTCGGCCGCCTCGATCACGTACTGGTAACCGGAGCAACCGGTCGGTTTGACTGCGACGCGCAGACCGACACCACTGCCTTGGGACAGGTAATGGCGCACATGGTCTGCTGCCTTGTCAGTCAGCGTGATTCCTGTTGGTGTCATGCTTTCTTCCGTCATTACTGCACCTGCATTTGCGTTAAAATAATGTCCTGTCGCTTTGAAACTTTCCGCACGTTGTGTCTTTGAATCAGGTCGGACAGCGTAATGCTGCTCAAAAAGCCTGATATCTGGCTGCTGAGTTCCTCCCACAGGTCATGCGTCAGGCAGCGGGATTCACCCTGGCAATTCTGCAATCCGCCGCATCGAGTCGCATCAACCTGCTCGTCCACGGCATTGATAACATCGGCCACCGAGATTTCCTCGATCGGCCGGGCGGGCACATACCCGCCACCCGGTCCGCGTGAACTTTCCACCAGCCCGGATTTGCGCAAACGGGCGAAGAGTTGTTCCAGATACGACAACGAAATACTCTGCCGCGACGCGATATCCGCCACGCTGATCGGCCCCTGGTTCTTGTGGAGGGCCAAATCCAGCATCGCCGTGACGGCGTAGCGCCCTTTGGTTGTCAGTTTCATCGTTTGCTCCGAGGTTATTGCACCGCAAAAGAGCAGAAAGGATTACATATCCGAGTATTTCAGTCAACTATTTATCTGACTATTTTAGTAGGTTATTTGCTGGAAGAGTTCCCTTGTCTTAAACGTAAGTGTGTACTTACACCAGAACAGGGAGTTGGTTATAAATTAGTTAATCCAGGTGAACCAGAACGGCCGTCTACGGCCGTTTTATTGTGTCAGGAGATTTTCGGGGTGAAATCGATCAGTCACTGATATCCGGTGGTTTCAATGTCGCTGATTCGTCGGTATTGTCTTCGGAGTCCACATTTTCACCCGCTATTTCCCCGGTTGCCTTGTCGCGAGATTCCAGCTTGCGTTCCATTTCATCGAGCTGGACCTGTACCTTGTGAAGGTGATCCAGCACGGCATCGATGGCGTTGGTAACGGGGTCGGGCATGTCTCTTGCGGCATAGGCATCGAAACCGATTCGTTTGGCCATTTCCTCGCGATGGGCGACGCGTTTTTTCTTCGTGACAATCCGGCCGGGTACCCCTACCACGGTAGCACCGGCGGGGATGTCCTTGACGACGACGGCATTGGAACCGACGCGGGCGCCTTCCCCGACGGTGATCGGTCCGAGTATCTTGGCGCCGGCCCCGACCACGACATTATCCTGCAACGTTGGATGACGCTTGCCTTTTTGCCAGGTCGTGCCGCCGAGGGTGACGCCGTGATAAATGGAAACATCATTCCCGATTTCCGAGGTCTCGCCGATGACAATTCCCATGCCGTGATCGATGAAAAAGCGTTCGCCGATCGTGGCGCCCGGATGAATCTCGATACCGGTCAGAAACCGGGCAAGGTGTGCAAACAACCGTGCCAGGAAATGGAGACGTTTGTTCCATAACCAGTGGTTGAAGCGGTGAAACACGATGCCCTGGAAACCCGGGCAGGTAAAGATGGTTTCCAGCACCGAGCGCGCGGCAGGGTCCCGCTCGAAAATAACCGCGATATCCTGTTTGAATCTTTTAAACATGTTATCCGTTACTGTAGCAGAGACTTGATACGTTCATATTGTTTCATCAGTGCAGCATGTGCGGTGGTCGCCTCCTCGAGGCGTTGTTTTTCCCTGTTGACAACGTTCTCCGGTGCCCTTGAGACAAAATCCCGGTTGTCGAGTTTTTTCCTGATGCGTTGTTGATCGTTGTCAAGCCTGTCGAGTTCCCTTTGTAATCGCTCCAGTTCCACTTCCGGATCAATGAGGTCCGCGAGTGGTACCAGCAGGGTCATGTCACCTGCCAGTGCGATAACGGCATCATCCGGTTCCATGTCCACGGTATTGATCGAATCAATCCGGCCAAGTGTTTTAATATAATGTGAATTCCGCGATAACCATTCCTGTTCCTGTTCATTTCCGCCGCGGACCTGTACCGAAAGTGGCTTGCCGGGGGCGATATCGCGTTCCGCGCGTATGCGCCGGACCCCGAGCAGGAATGTCTTTATCCATTCGATCTCGTTGATCGCCGTCTGATCGACAACGCT
>DATIPP010000239.1:0-4357 GCA_035471825.1 Gammaproteobacteria bacterium | reverse complement strand
TATCGCTTGCACCCTGGATAGGTGAGTCATGACCGAATATCCAGTGACAAATTCTCCGGGAGAGAATTTGGACGGACGCTAGTCGCCTGAAAGGCGAGTTCCACTGATGGAACGAATCAGTATTTCTCCCGCCGAACGGGCGCACAAGGATGTTCGCCCTGGACTTCGAGCGCAGCGAAGAAGGTGGTGGGGTGTATATTAAATTGTCATCCCGACGTGGAGGGATCTCCTGGCTGGGATAAAGAGGGATCCCTCGGCAAGCTCGGGATGACAGAAACCTGTCATCTCGACCGAGCGCCTTTCCCCTGTCATCTCGACCGAGCCTGGCGAGCGGAGAGATCTCATAACACCCCCATCCTGACCTTCCCCCTTGAAGGGGGAAGGGGTTAATGTCTTCCTCCCCCTTGAAGGGGGAGGAATGAGGTGGGGGTGTATATATTAAGAGGGAGGGATTGGCTGCGGCACTTCCCTGTGTCTTGCCCCGCTGCGCGGGATCGCTACGCGCTCCCAATCGTCTATCCTGACGATTGGTCGAACCCTCTTCTCGGGTTCGAAGTACGACCCGGAGCCAAACAAGAAATGGGCCCAAAGGCCCATTTCTTGTTTGGCGGAGAGGGAGGGATTCGAACCCTCGAAGGGCTTGCGCCCTTGCCGGTTTTCAAGACCGGTGCATTCAACCGCTCTGCCACCTCTCCTTCGTCAGGCATATGATAATGCGTTGATATCATCCCCCTACTTACCTTGGTTACTAATCTCGACAATCCCTGTCTCGCAAAGTGACACGGCCTCGAACTCCCTGTCCGAGGCGCTCGCCGGGAATTTCATTCACTGGATGAAATTCTTTATCCAGCTCGCCTCTGCCACCTCTCCACAACACAGCTATTAGCCATTAAGCTACTAGTAATATAATGTCTGATGCCTGTTACCTGCTACCTGTTACCTGGATCGGCGGAGGATAACCGATTGTCAGTCCTGCGGAAAGCAGTGAACTATGGTAAAATCCCTGTCATTAAATAATGTCAGGATATTACTGAAACAGACTTGATTTTTAAGTGTCAAACCACCATGTTAATAAACCAGTTCAAGCTGTCTATCCGGAGGTAATCTAGCTATGAGCCGATCATCCTATGCCGTTGCCCGTACATCCGAATCCGTACTGGCGACGAACAAGGTCATCAGGAACACCTATATCCTGCTGTCCATGACGCTGTTGTTCAGCGCCGCGACGGCGGGTATCGCCATTGCCACCGACATGCCCTATCTGGGCCCACTGGTCACTCTCGGTGGTTACTTTGGCCTGCTCTTCCTCACCTCGGCGCTCCGTAACAGTGCCTGGGGGCTGTTGTCCGTTTTCGCGCTGACTGGTTTCATGGGCCTGACACTCGGGCCGATGATCAATGCCTACATGAGCTTTTACAGCAATGGCGGCCAGTTGGTGATGACCGCCATGGGCGGCACCGGTGCAATCTTCCTGGGCCTGTCCTTTTATGCCCTGACAACCCGCAAGGATTTCAGTTTTATGGCGGGCTACTTGATGGTTGGTATCCTGGTCGCTTTCCTGGCCGGTATCGGCGCCCTGATTTTCAACATCCCGGCACTGGCACTGGCGGTTTCCGCTGTGTTCATCATGCTCATGTCGGGCCTGATCCTATACCAGACCAGCGAGATGATTCACGGTGGTGAAACCAATTACATCATGGCGACGATCACGCTGTATGTCGCAATCTACAACCTGTTCACCAGCCTCTTGCACCTGCTGGGTGCTTTTGCCGGCGATAACTAACCTCAAGCGAGCGAGTAAAATTACTTCAATGCCCGGCCCTGCCGGGCTTTTTTGTGACCGACGGCCTCCTGCTTGTCGCTCATAGCGCGCAGTGCTAGCATCAGCACTTTTTGTGGGCACTAACAATAATTCCAAAAACCGAACGTTGTACCGGGGAGATCAAGCATGAAAATCGGCATACCCAGGGAATCACACCCAGGTGAAAAGCGTGTCGCGACGACACCGGAAGTCGCGACTCATCTGCAAAAACTGGGTTTTACCATCACGCTGGAATCCGGCGCCGGCGAGGCGGCCAAGTTCACCGATGACGCCTACCGGGATGCGGGCGTAGAAATCAGTACGGATCGACAGGACCTCTGGTCTTCTTCCGACATTATCCTCAAGGTCCGGGCCCCCGGGCAGGATGAAATCGATCGGATGCACGAGGGTCAGACACTGATCAGCTTCATCTGGCCGGCGCAAAACGAGGCATTGATGAACAGCCTCGCGGCTAAAAAAGTCAATGTTCTCGCCATGGACAGCGTGCCCCGGATTTCCCGCGCCCAGAAACTGGATGCCCTGAGTTCCATGGCCAACATCGCCGGTTACCGGGCGGTCATCGAGGCGGCCGAACACTTCGGCCGGTTCTTCACCGGCCAGATTACTGCTGCCGGCAAGATCCCGCCGGCCAAGGTCATGGTGATTGGTGCCGGCGTTGCCGGGCTGGCGGCCATCGGTACGGCCAAAAGTCTCGGTGCAATCGTTCGCGCCTTTGATACCCGGCCCGAGGTCAAGGAGCAGGTGGAAAGTATGGACGCCGAGTTCCTGGAACTGGACTTCGAGGAGGAAGGTTCCGGTGCCGGTGGCTATGCCAAGGTCATGAGCGAGGAATTCATCAAGGCCGAGATGGAACTGTTTGCCGCCCAGGCCAGGGAAGTCGACATCATTATCACGACCGCCCTCATCCCCGGGAAACCGGCACCGGAACTGATCACCGAGGACATGGTGAAATCCATGCAGGAAGGCAGTGTAATCGTTGACCTTGCCGCTGAACAGGGCGGCAATTGCAAACTGACCGAGGCTAACGAGGTTGTCGTCAAACACGGTGTCACCATTATTGGTTATACCGATCTTCCCAGTCGCCTGCCAACGCAATCGAGCCAGCTTTACGGTACAAACATCCGCCATTTGCTGGCCGACATGACACCGGAAAAGAACGGCGAGATTACTATCGACATGGAGGATGAAGTCGTGCGTGGCGCGACGGTAATCAAGGCCGGTGAAATCACCTGGCCGCCACCAGAACCCAAGATATCGGCTACGCCGAAACCAGCCGCGGAAAAAACCAAACCGGCAGAACCCCCGAAACCGAAGAAACCGTTAATCCCTGCCGCGTTCAAACCCTTCCTGGTCATGATCGCGGGCGGACTGGCGCTATTCGGAATCGGGGCCGGTGCGCCGGAATCCTTCATGGCGCATTTCACCGTGTTCGTGCTTGCCTGTTTTGTTGGCTACATGGTGATCTGGAACGTGACACCGTCGCTGCATACACCGCTGATGAGTGTCACCAACGCCATAAGCAGTATTATCATTATCGGCGCACTGCTGCAGGTCTCTTCGTCCAACTGGATGCTGGCCGGCCTGGCCATATTTGCCGTCCTTATCACCAGTATCAACATCGCCGGCGGCTTCGCCGTTACACGGCGCATGCTGAACATGTTTCGTAAATAAGGAGGCCGCGCGATGTTGAACCAGGGATTAGTCACCGCGGCCTATATCGCCGCAACCATTCTGTTCATCCTTGCCCTCGGCGGCCTGAGTCACCAGGAAACTTCCCGCCGCGGTAATATTTACGGCATCATCGGCATGACCATTGCCGTGTTGGCCACCGTCCTGAGCGATGCCGTCACCAATTACTGGGGGCTTGTCATTGCCATGATCATCGGCGGCAGTATCGGCCTGCGGCTTGCCGCCAAGGTTCAGATGACCCAGATGCCGGAACTGGTCGCGATTCTGCACAGCCTGGTCGGTCTCGCGGCCGTGCTGGTTGGCTATGTCAGCTTTTTCGGATCCGGTGACATATATACCGGCGTGGAGAAGACCATTCACGAGGTTGAAATTTACGTGGGTGTTTTTATCGGTGCAATCACATTCACCGGGTCGGTTATTGCCTTCGGTAAACTGTCCAGCCGTATCGGCAGTAAACCCCTGATGCTGCCTGGCCGGCATCTGCTTAACCTGATATTGATCATTATTACGATTTGGCTGGGCAGTGTTTTCCTGCACCAGGCGGAGACTGGCGGCGGTACCCTGCCCCTGTTGGCTATGACCATCATCGCCCTTGCTATTGGTGTCCACATGGTCATGGCAATCGGTGGTGCCGACATGCCGGTGGTTGTGTCAATGCTCAACAGTTATTCCGGCTGGGCGGCGGCGGCCACCGGTTTCATGCTGTCAAATGATCTCCTGATCGTCACTGGTGCGCTGGTCGGTTCCAGTGGTGCGATCCTGAGTTACATCATGTGCCGGGCGATGAACCGTAAATTCCTTGCCGTAATCGCCGGTGGCTTCGGCAGTGACGGCGGCAGCACGACA
>DATIPP010000238.1:0-1807 GCA_035471825.1 Gammaproteobacteria bacterium | reverse complement strand
GGGCAGGTCGTCATGATTTTTTTGTCAGGCTCGAAACCGGGGCTTGTGTTTCGATCTGTAAGGGCACCCGTGGGGCAATAGGCCACGCAGGCGCCACAGGATTCACAACGGGCATCGAGCATCGCTTCATCGGCACCGGCAATAATCTGTGTCCTGTCTGATCGTTCTGCCATTCCCCACACAAAACGGCCCTGGATTTCCGAACAGGCACGAATGCAACGGGTACAAAGGATACATTTGTTCATGTCGACGCGGATTGCAGGATGCGGATCACTGTCGACAAGGTAAAGCGGTTTATGCTGTTTCGATGTCGGTGGCTGTAAATTATAACGCCGCAACCAGTAACCGAACTCGGAATGATCGATAGTACCGACGCCATGATCGTCGTCCACGTAGTTTTCAAGCAACATGGCCAGAATGGTCCGGTGTTCCTGTTCCAGGGAAGGTGATTGTGCCTTTACCTGCATGTTGTCATAAACGGGTAATTCGCAGGCGGGACTGGAACCTCTCATTCCTTCGATCTCTACCAGGCAGGCACGGCAGGAGCCGGGCCGGCTGAGACCCGGGCTGTAGCACAGGGAAGGTGTTTTGATGCCTTCCCGGTACATGACATCGATCAGGCTGTCGCCCTCTTTGGCATTGATAGTACGACCGTCGATAGTCAGCCGGATTTTATTCTGGTTTTTTTCAGTCATCTGGCTCCATTTATACCAGTTTCGGTTGCCATAAACAGTCAGTGAAAACCCGTATCCTTGAGGATGTTAACGCCGATTCTTATCTGAAAACAGGTTGGCAGATTCTGTCACTTCCATATTTCAGCAGGATGAAACCAGGTGGCTATCAATACCGGCAAAGTATTCGGTATGACACACCAATTTCATTTATATTCAAATAGTTGGCAGGAAAAAATCTTGTAAATATCCGGATTAATTCTGTATTGATCGGCCCGGCATTGCGTTATTTTAGCCCAATACATTTATTAACCGGGAGGATTGTTATGACCAGACCATTTCTGTTCGTTTTGGCTACTGTTGCGATGTTGAACGTCCAGGCAGGGCACGGTTACGGAGGGCCAGATAAACTGGAGAAATGTTTGATGGCGGCCCAGGCGATCCGGGCCGGCAGCTTCGTCAAGCTGGAATACCTGGGATTCACCGATGAAGGGACATCTTCCTATGAAATAGAAATTCGTGATCCGGATGGTAATGAATGGGAATTTGAGTGCAGTACCAGGACTGGTGAAATTCTTGAAATTGAGCAGGAGGTCGATTCACCCGAATCGCCACTTTTCAAGCGTAATATGAAGATTAGTGAACAGCAGGCGCGCAAAATCGCCACTGATCTGTATCCGGGAACCATTGAAGAAGTTGAATATGAAATCGAGGCCAACGGAGATGCTTCTTATGAATTTGACATTGTTGACAAGTACGGGGTCGAGTTCAAGATAGAGGTTGATGCTACTACTGGCGACATCGTCGAGGTCCAGATCGAACGCTGGGAAATCGGTGAGGAAGACCGGTTATAGTCACCGAACGGCCTGCTCGTCATTCTGGCGCAGGCCGGTATCCAGTAAAATATTATAAATGCTTTAATCGACTGGATGCCGGGTCAGGCCCGGCATGATGGAGTGATTGGAATATAGAGTGTGTTTACAATTTTAGACAGATTCTAGTTATTGATCAGATTGATAAATTCCATACGTGTACTTTCATAGTCCCTGAATATGCCTTTCATGGCTGATGTTGTCATTGACGAATTCTGTTTTTCCACGCCGCGCATCATCATGCAGAAATGCTTGGCTTCGATA
>DATIPP010000237.1:0-3889 GCA_035471825.1 Gammaproteobacteria bacterium | reverse complement strand
GATAAATACAGCAATGACCTGCTAATCGTCATGCGGGTGTATTTTGAAAAACCGAGAACCACGGTCGGCTGGAAAGGACTGATTAACGATCCTGAACTCGACAACAGTTTCCAGATTAACAAGGGACTTCGTCTTGCGCGGCAATTATTACTGGATCTGAATGAAATGGGTGTGCCGGCCGGAACGGAATACCTGGACCTGATCACCCCGCAATACGTATCGGACCTGATCAGCTGGGGTGCGATCGGCGCCCGCACGACGGAAAGCCAGGTCCACCGGGAACTGGCCTCCGGGCTTTCCTGCCCGGTTGGTTTCAAAAATGCCACGGACGGTACTACCAAGGTAGCCATCGACGCGATCGGAGCCGCCTCGCGTCCGCACCATTTTCTCTCCCTGCGCAAGGAAGGAAACTCGGCAATCTTTGCCACGAAGGGCAATCCGGATTGCCACATAATCCTGCGTGGCGGCAAGGAACCGAACTACGATCCCGAAAGTGTGGACAGGGTCGCGCAGGAACTGGAAGCCGCCGATCTCTCGCCACGGATCATGATCGATTTCAGTCACGCCAACAGCCGCAAGCAATACGAGGCCCAGCTCGATGTCTGTGAATCCGTCGCTTCCCAGATCGCAGGGGGTGAAAAAAGGATATTCGGTGTCATGATTGAAAGTCACCTGGTGGCGGGACGTCAGGACGTCAGGCCCGGCAACAAACTGGTTTACGGACAGAGTATTACCGATGCCTGCATTGGCTGGGAAGATACCGAAAAGGTCCTGGCAAAGCTGGCCGGGGCATCCGCCGAACGCCGCGGCAGCTGACCGCCGTGGTTTGTTGTTCTTTGTTCAGGACGCCCTGGATCGGCTCCGCCTGTTCCTGATCCCGATACAGACAAGGTAAAACACCCCGGCCAGGATGATAATGGTGGAACCGGACGGCAAATCGGGCTGGTAGGAAATCAATAAGCCGCTACTGGTAATCAGTATACTGAACAGTACCGACAATACCATCATTCGATTGATCGATCCCACGAACTGCGCGGCACTCGCGGCCGGTAATATCAAAAGCGCCAGCACAAGAATTAACCCCACGACCTGAATCAACAGGACAACCGTAATGGCCACCATGGTCAATAACAGGATGTAGTAAAACTCGACATTGATTCCACGCAAGCGGGAAAACTCTTCGTCGAATGCTGCGGCGAGGAACTGCCGGTAAAACAACATAACAAGCAATATTATTATGACATCCAGCCCAAGCATGAGTAACAGGTCCTGCCTTGACACCAGGAGGATATTTCCGAACAGGTAACTCATAAGATCAACACTGTAACCGGGCGTGCGCGAAATGAAGATGATGCCGATCGCCATGCCGACTGACCAGAAAGCTGCAATGAGAATATCCTCGTTTTGACGCCAACGCAGGTTGATCCAGCCAATGAGAAAACCGGCGACGAGCGCCGCGATCATGGCGCCGACCAGCGGTGACTGGCCGATGAAATACGCAATGCCCATTCCTGCCAGCACAGAATGGGCGATACCTCCGGCAAGAAAACCGATGCGTTTCACGACGACGTAAGTGCCGATGATGCCGCAACCGATACTGGCTAGCAGGCAGGCCAACAGGGCATGTTGCATGAAACTGTATTGCAGTAGTGCGGGAATAAATTCGCTCATGGTCAATGACTGTGCTGGATCAGGCGAACCGGTGCACCGTAGAGTTCCTCGATTGTCTTGCCGCTGATCTCTTCCGTGGCATGGCAAACGAGGGTCCGGTTGAGACAGGCAACGCGGTCGACGTAACCGGAGATGAAACCGATATCGTGCGATACGACGATAATGGTCATGTGCTCTAGGTATTGTTTTAACAAACCGAAGATATCCTCCTCCGTGCGCATATCGATATTGGCCGTCGGCTCATCCAGGATCAGGATTTCCGGCTCACCTGCAAGCGCACGCGCTATCAGGACACGTTGCAGCTGACCTCCTGACAGTGAACCAACGGGACGTTCGGCGATTTCCGAGATCTCAAGGGCATGCATTGCACCGGTGGCAGCTTGTCGATCCGCCTGGCTGTAGCGACCGAGCAGACCGGATTTTCCCAGTCGTCCGAGAAGCACTGTATCCCGGACATTGATCGGGAAATCCCGTGAAAAGGTCGGATACTGCGGAACATAGCCAATCCTTGATCGCGCACGTTGCGGTGATTTACCGAATACCCGGACGCTTCCGCTGTCGGGCTGCAACAGTCCCAGGATCAGTTTGATCATGGTAGTCTTGCCGCCGGCATTCGGCCCGACGATACCCAGGAATTCCTCGGCCTCGATGGCGAGTGTGACGTGATCGAGCACCGGCACGTGATCGAATGAAAAGCTGACATCCTGTAATTCAATCACCTTGTTCATGATTATTGCGTACCTTCCGCGATCTGACGGGTTACCTGCCGCAGGTTTTCGATGTAATCAGGCGCCAGTGGATCCAGTTCCACCAGCCGGCCGTTTATCTCACGTGCCAGAATTTCGGCAGAGGCCGGGTTGAACTGTTTCTGGACATAAATCGTCCTGATGTTTTCTTTTCTGGCCAGTTCTACCAGTTCAACCAGGGACCTGGCCCTGACCTCGCTGCCATGCTGCTCGATGGCGACTTGCTCCAGGTTATAGGTGTTCGCGTAATAGCCCCAGGCAGGATGTGACACGATGATGTATCGATGCCTGAGAGGTCCGAGCTGCTCGCGGATATACTTGTCAAGGTCCTGCAGGTCCTGTTTCAGCGAGGAAAAATTTTGTTCATAGGTAAATTGATGGTCGGGGTCCTCTTCTATAAAAACATCCCTGATCTGTTCCGATAACGTGATACCGATCAAGGGACTGGTCCAGATATGCCTGTCGTCATAATACCCTTCATCTGAATGATCCGATGCATCACCGGACTTGTATTCCCGGCAACAGTCGATGATTTTCATGGCAGGATTTTGATCCCGTATCTTGTCCATCCAGACATCCTCGAATGGCACACCGATGCGGAAATAAATCGATGTATTACTCAACGCCGCCATCTGTTTGGGCGTGGGTTCGTAGGTTTCGGGTCGGGCACCCGCTCTCACCATGCTGGTTACCTCGACCCGGTCACCGCCGATACGTTCCACCAGATATTGTTGCGGCAGGATGCTGACAAACACTTTCAGTTTCGCAGCTTCCGCAAACCCCGGATAAAAAACCGGCAGCACGAGGGACATCAACAGTATCAATGAAAGTGATAATCGCTGCATGGGTTACTCCGCGGCCTGGCATGCAGAACAGGTCCCCTTGATCTCGATCGTTTCGTGGTTCACGAGGAAACCGATCGCACCCGCCTTGCTCGACAGGAGTTTCCTGATATCCAGGTCGTCCATTTCCGCGACTGTTCCGCATTCCTGGCAAATCAGGAACTGCGCGCTGTGCCCATACTGCGGTTCGCCGCACCCGACATAGGCATTCAGGGACTCGATCCTGTGCACCAGTCCTTCGGCCTGTAAAAAGTCCAGCGCCCGGTAAACGGTGGGCGGGGCCGAGCCGGAATGTTCCCGGCGCAACAATTCGAGAATGTCGTAGGCCTTGACCGGTTCATGGCTGCCCCAGACCAGTTCCAGCACCCGGCGGCGCAGCCGGGTCAATCTGGCCCCACGCGCCCGGCAATTCTTTTCTGCACCGGCAATGGCGTTCTCAAGGCAACGCTGGTGGGCGTGGCCGGGTGATTTGAAGGGCATCAGGACACGGTTACGGGGCATGGAATCCGGGAAACGTATGAAGTGTTATGTTATAATATAACATTTAGCGGGTATTATAAACTCCTGGTTCGAGTTGATGCGAAAAATCGCCGGCATTGCCCTCTCAGTATTTCTTATCACCAGCCAGTG
>DATIPP010000236.1:0-3835 GCA_035471825.1 Gammaproteobacteria bacterium | reverse complement strand
GCCCTCAGTTGAGTGCTAGGCGGTGATAATTCATTGCGTTGAGCGAGGAGTTTATAAGTAATAAATGACGAGCTCGACGTAGTGAAGTAGGCGCCGGATTGTGCCAGCTGTGGGCTTTTAAACAAAAAAGGCCCCGAAAGGGGCCTTTGGTTGTTTTAGTTATCATCCCTGATCCTCGCTCATCATGCGGCGAATGATTCCCGCAGTTTCTTCATGGCGTTATTTTCAATCTGTCTTATCCGTTCCGCGGAGACGTTGTATTCCGCGGCCAGTTCGTGCAGCGTGGCCTTGTCGTCCGTGAGCCACCGGCGCGCGATGATGTCGCGGCTGCGATCGTCCAGTGTATCAATCGCGCTCATGAGCGTGGACGAGTTGTAGTCGTTGATCTGGTCCGTCTCGAACTGTTCTTCCGGACCGATACCCTTGCCCTCGAGATACGAGGAGGGTGCGAAGGTATGTTCCTCGTCCTCGCTGTCGCCGCCATAGGCGCCGTCGAAGGACGCGTCGTGGTTGCTGAGGCGCTGTTCCATCTCGATCACATCTTTCGGTTTCACGCCCAGGTCTTTCGCCACCGACTCGACTTCCTCCTTGTTCAGCCAGGCGAGTTTCTTCTTGGCGGAACGCAGGTTGAAGAACAGCTTGCGCTGCGCCTTGGTGGTCGCGATCTTGACGATGCGCCAGTTGCGGATAATGTATTCATGGATCTCGGCCCGGATCCAGTGCACGGCGAACGATACCAGCCGCACGCCGACGGCCGGGTCGAAACGCTTGACCGCCTTCATGAGACCGATATTGCCTTCCTGGACCAGGTCGGACAGTGGCAAACCGTAACCGTTATAGCCGCGCGCGACCTTCACGACGAAACGCAGGTGTGACAGCACCAGTTGCCGTGCAGCGTTCAGGTCGTTGTCGCGGTGGTAACGCTCGGCCAGTTCGCGCTCTTCCTCGGCGGTGACCATCGGGAACTGGTTCACCGTCTGGACGTACGCTTCCAGCGACCCGCCGGCCGGTAACGCCAATGGCATTAACATGTTCTCTTTCATATTCAGTTGATTCCCCTCAACTCGTTGAATTATAGCAAGTTTAGCACTCATATTCTTAGAGTGCTAACCGCGGCGGTGGTTCCCTCAGGCTGGTCCGTTGTATCTTTTTGATTCTACTGGATTATCAGGCAGGTTCAATGGCCCGTAAATGCCGCTGGACGGAGACCCAGGACCCGACCAGCCCCAGCAACACCCCGGCGCCGATCACGGTAAAGACATCCCGGAAACCGAGCCCCATCAGCTCGAATTCGCCCGAGTACAGGCTGGCCAGCGAATCGGCCGGCTGCTGCAGGAAGAACAGTGCTCCGCCGACCAGGATGCAGGCCAGCAGTCCGCCGGCGAGCCCGTACCAGAGGCCGCTGTAGAGAAACGGCCGCTGGATGAAACCGTTGGTGGCGCCGAACAGTTTCTCGATCTCGATCTCCTCGCGGCGGTTATAGATCGACATGCGGATGGTATTGCCCACGATCAGCAACACGGCGAGCGCCAGAAAGATGGCGAGGATCAATACCAGCCGTTGCACGATCTCGATTATGGCGTGCAGCCGCTGCACCCATTGTTGATCGTACTGGGCATTATCCACCTCGGGCATTTCGGTGAGGACAGCAAGCAATTCGTCCGCCGCCTTCGAGGATATGTCGTCCAGTTGTGGCTTGATCAGCAACAGCGAGGGCAACGGGTTTTCCTCCAGCGCGTCGATGGCCTCGCCGAAACCGGACAACCGCCGGTACTCCTCCAGCGCCTCGGTACGGGTGACGAGTTTGACATTATTAATATCAGCCCGTTGCTCGAGTTTGTTGGCCAGTGCCGCGGCCTGTTTTTCATTCACGTCGAGATTCAAAAACGCCGTGACCTGGATCGTGCCTTCCCAGCCGGCTGTCACGTTGCGGGCATTTTCGAGAATGACGTAAAAGCCGGTCGGCAACGCAAGCGCGATACCGATGACAGACGCCGTCAGGAGACTGGCGATCGGGTTGCGCAGGAAGTGACCGAGGCTGGAAACAAACGCCTGCAGGTGTTGCAGCACCCAGGCTGTGAAGTAGCGTTTGTACTGTTGCGGCCGTGAACGTCGTTTTGTCCCTTGTTGCCGGTAGTTCATGCGACTGCGTGCGGCTCGCCGGGTTGCGACAGGGTGCGTCCTTCGCGCAGGGTGATGATGTGCTTTTTCATCTTCTTGATCATTTCCAGATCGTGGCTCGCGATCAGTACCGTTACACCGACCTTGTTGAACTGTTCGAACAGGCACATGATCTCCCACGACAACGCCGGATCGAGGTTACCGGTCGGTTCGTCGGCGAGTAACAGCATGGGTCGGTGCACGACCGCGCGCGCGATACCGACGCGCTGTTGTTCACCGGCAGACAACATGATCGGCAATGCCTTTTCCTTTTTTAACAACCCCACCTTGTCCAGCGCCGCGTGGACTCGCTTACGGATCTCCTGGTGTCGGTGGCCCGCGATCACGAGCGGCAGGGCGACGTTGTCGAACACTGTGCGATCGTTTAACAAGCGATGATCCTGGAACATGAAACCGATGTTGCGGCGGAAAAGCGGGATGCGCCGGTTGCGTACGCGGTCGAGGTTCTGGCCGTTGACGATGATCTGGCCGCGGGTGTGACGTTCGATCAGGGCGACGAGCCGGAGCAGGGTACTCTTGCCGGCACCGGAACGGCCGGTAACGTAGGCCATGGCGCCCTGCTCGATGTGCATGTTGATGTTTTTCAGCGCATCGATGCCGCCGGGATACTTCATATAAACATTAGTAAACCTGATCATACTTTCAAAACTATTACGCTCGATAATACTTCGTTAAAAACGGTCTCAAAAATGCTCATGTACCTGTTCGTACACTGCGCTTTTTTCGACCATTTTCGCCTCGTCTTATCTTCGCTCATTACGTTTTGAAACTGGCCATTGTTATTGCCGGTAAGTCTAATCCAGCAGGGCGTTTACAAATTCTTCGCTGTTGAAGACCTGCATGTCATCGAGCTGTTCCCCGACACCGAGAAAGCGTACCGGAATGCCGGTTTCCATCGCCAGTGCAAAAATGATCCCGCCTTTTGCGGTGCCGTCCAGCTTGGTCAGCATCAGTCCCGTGACGCCGATGGCCTCGTTGAATTGCCGTGTTTGCATGAGCGCGTTCTGGCCGGTGCCGGCGTCCAGTACCAGCAGGCATTCGGGTTCGATGTTGCTGTCGAATTTCTCGATCACGCGCCGGACCTTTTTCAGTTCTTCCATCAGGTTGCCCTGGGTATGCAAACGCCCGGCCGTATCGGCGATAAGGATATCAATGTCTTTCGACCGCGCCGATTGCAGTCCATCGTAGATCACAGCGGCGGAATCAGCGTTTTTATGTTGCGCGACGACGGGAACGTTGTTGCGTTCGCCCCATTTTTGTAACTGTTCGACGGCGGCGGCGCGAAAGGTATCACCGGCGGCGAGCATCACGCTGTGCCCCTGTTGCCGGTAGAAATGCGCGAGCTTGCCAATGCTCGTGGTCTTGCCCGCGCCGTTGACGCCCGTTACCAGGATGACGCAGGGACCGGGTTGTTGATCGAACGGCAACTGTAACGGTTGATCGACCGGTTTGAGAATTCCTGTAAGCGTTTCCCGCAAGACCGCCAGGATCCGTTCCGGGTCGTCTTTTTCCCCGTGCCTGAGTTCGGATCGCAGGGTATCGATAATGTGTGTCGTGGCCTTGACGCCGAGGTCCGCCATCAACAAACGGTCTTCGAGTTCTTCCAGCGTGACCGCATCCAGTGCTGTTTTTCCAGGCACGAGATCGCGGACAT
>DATIPP010000235.1:0-9411 GCA_035471825.1 Gammaproteobacteria bacterium | reverse complement strand
AAACGAAGCGTTTTTTCTTCCATCATCCGGTCCCAGGGAGCCTGTCTCTCGGCGCAACCGGCTGTTACCAGTATTAAAATGACAGTCAAAACACGTTTCATGACATAAGTGTTGCATGTATATACTTCAGTTCAACAGGTTCCATCGTCATGTCCATATTATCCAACCAGAAAGAGGCAACGCGAGGAATATGGACAAAAAAATATCAACGAAATTCATCCACCAATAGTTTATATCGATAACCCCGGCCCGGAAATCTGGTCCTGGAACCGTTTTTGCCGGCGGTTATGCATATTTTTTACCCCTGCTTCCACCTGTTTTACCCGGTCCGTTTGTTGTATCATGCCCCTCCCGCAGACAACCGGCTACATAAACAATTACTTATAGCTTGTAACTAATAAGCTTATACATGCCTTTCTGGAGAGGTGCCGGAGCGGTCGAACGGGGCGGTCTCGAAAACCGTTGTACGCTTTTCGCGTACCGAGGGTTCGAATCCCTCCCTCTCCGCCAAACAAGAAATGGGCCTTTTGACCCATTTCTTGTTTGGCTCCGGGATTGGACTCCGAACCAGAGAAGTGGGTTCGACCGATTCGTCGAAAATAACCGGGGCGAACAAGGAAAACCATCACGGGGATCACGTCACCTGTCCCTTCCCAAAATAAAAAGTTGACCTTACCTGCCAATATTCTTTATAAATCATGCTATGTACAGATTGCCGATTATATTGATACTTGTCTTTACTCCGCTCATCTCTTTCTCCGAGCAGGAATCACCGGATGAACTGAATGAATCCCGGCCAAGCCTGTTCTGGGACCACCTTTATACCCATGGAGGCTGGACACTTTATTGCGGACTGAAATTTGTTCAGCCGGGTCTCTCACAGGAACAGTTTACTATCACCATCGATCATATCTATCCCCTCGATAGTATGTTAAAGGCTCAGAATTGTGACAGTCGTATGCAATGCCATGACAGTGACAACAAAAAATTCCTGCAAATGGAATCAGACCTGCACAATCAATATCCCGTGTTGCTGGATTTGAACAATTCCCTGAGATTATCGGAATACGGGGAAATAGACGGTGAAAACTGGCGTTTTGAAAATTGTGATTTTGAAAGGACACGGGGAATTATCGAACCACGGCCGCTTGCCCGCGGTAATATTGCCCGTGCCATATTCTATATGCACTCCCGTTATAACCTGCCTGTCAATCACAAGCAGCTGCAAATATTGATGGAATGGAACAGACAGGATCCACCAAGCGCCCAGGAGCAAATAAGAAATGACCGGATAGAGATCGTGCAGGGGCGTCGTAATCCCTATATCGACAACCCATCGATCGCGGAAAGTCTCGCCATCAACCAGTAGGTAATTATCCTTCCTGTCGCACACAAGCGTAGAAGACTGATATGAGATTCGGAATACTCCGGCGGGATTTCAGCATACTCACTACACTCCTGCTTTTAACATTGCCCGCATGCGACCGGGAATTCCAACTCATCGAGATCGAGGGATCGACCATGGGTACTGTCTACTCGGTGAGATTGAATGCAGCGGGTTTTGACGAACAGAAAGCGATGCTGAAAAACGGGATCGAGGATGTGCTACAGGAAATCAACCGGCAGATGTCAACCTGGGATTCGCAGTCAGTATTGTCGAGTATAAACCGGTATTCCGATACTGACTGGATAGGGATACCGGAGGATATTTACAAGGTATTGAAAGCAGCGCTTGAAATCGCCAGGCAGACCGATGGTGCACTGGATATCACGGTCGGGCCACTGGTAAATCTCTGGGGATTCGGTCCGGACAAATCACCAACGACCATACCCGATGAACAGACAATACAGGCTTTACTTGATCGAACGGGGTACACTTTACTGGAACTCGACCCGGAATCCACCAGGCTGAGGAAAAAAAGACCGGAACTTTATATTGATCTGTCCGCCCTTGCCAAGGGATACGCCGTGGATGAAATCGCCCGTTACCTGGACCGGCGCGGTATCAGCAATTACCTCGTGGAGGTCGGCGGTGAAATACAGGCGCATGGTGTCAATACCGAAAACAAACCCTGGCAAATCGGTATCGAAAAACCACTATCGGACAAATTCGAGATCCAGCGTATTGTGCCACTCAGCAACCAGGGTATGGCCACCTCCGGTGATTACCGCAATTTTCGTATGATTGATGGTGTCCGCTATTCACATACGATAGATCCACGTACAGGCAAGCCGGTATCCCATGATCTTGCTGCAGTCACTGTTATACATCCGAGTACCATGATGGCAGACGGTATTGCGACCGCATTGCTGGTTATGGGTCCGGAAAACGGTCTTGAATACGCGGAAGAAATGGATCTCGGTGTCCTGTTTGTAATCAGAGAGAAAGACGATTTTCACGAGATAATGACGCCCTCGTTCAAAAATTTAATACAAAATGAATAATTCCTGTTCAAAAACCATCCCGGCGGACTACCCGTGAAGGCGTTGTTGTTTCTGGCCTTCGCGGCATTTCTCGTCTGGTTCTGGCAACACAGCCTGGCAATACGGGAACTGGCCATTCGCCGATGTCGCAGGGTCTGCGAGGAAATGAACCTGCAATTCCTGGATCAAACGGTGGCACTGGCATCACTGATGCCGTATTTCAATAACGGTATGCCAGGATGCCGGCGACGTTATAATTTCGAATTCAGCATCGGGGGCAATGACAGGTACAGGGGTTGTATCGTGTTGTCCGGGAAAACAGTTAACCAGCTGCGACTGCAACATCCCGATGGTGATATTCTCATTGACGGACACCAACAGCGCCAGTTGCATTAACTTGTTGATAATAGTCTGCCCCGTTAAAATCAAACCGGAAACTTGATACAGGATCCGGAGAGTACAATGCCTTCATTTGATGTCGTTTCTGAAGTTGATATGCATGAACTCGCAAATGCAGTGGACCAGACAAACCGCGAGGTCTCCAACCGATTTGATTTCAAGGGCACAAATTCAAGGGTGGAACAAAGCGGCAATAAATTGACTTTGATTGCCCCGACGGAATTCCAGGTCCATCAGATCGAGGATATACTCCAGACCCGCCTGTCAAAACGAAACATTGACATCAATTGCCTCGACAAGGAAAAGATATCGGAAAGCAGTAATGAAGCGCGGATGCCCGTCACCGTAAGACAGGGCATCGACAAGGACCTGGCCAGGAAAATAATCAAGCTCATCAAGGATTCAAAGCTCAAGGTACAGTCCAGTATCCAGGGAGAACAGGTGCGGGTCAGCGGTAAAAAACGGGACGACCTGCAGGAAATTATCTCACTGCTGAAAAAAAGCAGGCTCGGTATTCCTTTACAATACGTCAACTTCCGGGATTAACCCCGATTGTCCAATGAACCATGACTTGCTCAAACCAATCAGCTATGTCTGTCCCTGGTGCTGGGAACTTATTGATTCCTCAATCGATCTATCGGCCGGTACACAAAACTATATCGAGGACTGCTCTGTTTGTTGTAATCCTATCGAGATCAGCTTCACGGTCAGGGGAAGTGAAATCCGCGACTTGAGAGCGGAACGCGCTACATAAAAAAGCCAGCCTGCATTAATACAGCCTGGCTTTGGCAGATACGGGGATGTACTGATCAGATTTTGCCATCCAGTCCCATCTGGAAATACTTGTGCGTGATTTTATCCTGGTTTTCAAGCAACCAGTCTATACCCGGCTCATCCTTCATGGCCTTCTGGATAGCATTGAAAGTCGCCTTCCGATGTATACCAAACAATACCTGGTGGTCGAGATCATCCGTTTCTGCAACCACAGGATTCAGCCAGACTGAAACGATAATTCCCAATTCATTGACCTTTTCCTTCGGTATATCACCGTTACGTACGGCATCCAGTACACCGTTGGCAATGGCAGCCTGAACCGTTCCCATAAGAATATTCGTATAACGTTCCTTGTTCACCGTCACCTTGCTGACCATCAACGTCGCCGGGCGCACCATGGTATCCGTATTCAGGATTGCTAGCACACGCGTGTGCCCCTTGACCTGGTCGCCCATCAGGTTCGCAAAGGCGTTTCCAACGGGACCGTCCAGATTCCCAATCACGATTTCGGGTTCCGCCGCGGTTCCCGGTGGTCCTCCTGCTACCAGGGCCTCACCTGCTTTCATGACGATTCTGTTACTCATTCATTCCTCCCCTTGTTTTTTTATTAATTATTACATTGCTTACTTTACTTCATTTGTCCTCACCAAGTTGTGATGCAATATCCGCGAAGAGATCATCGGTAGCTTTTGCCGCCGCCTTCTTTGCCGCTTCGGCCCGCTCCTTGATCCGTTTCACGTGATCGGCATGAGCGACTACCTTGTCGGTTGTTTCAGTCTGATGCCTCTGCTCTTCCATAAACTGGGCCAGGTCCTCCTCAACCTGCGCTTTCATTCTTTCCTGATCCTCTTTCTGCCGTTGCAGTTCCTGTTCGTTAACCTCCCTGGCTGCCTCGGCGGATTCCTCGGCCTGTTGTACGTTTTCGAGGTTTTTGGTTGCCTGTTCCAGTTTTTCCTCTGCCCGGCGTATTTCCTCAGCGACCGCTTCCTGGGCCTTCTTGTCCTTGTCAGATTCTATTTCCTTCTGTTTTTCCCTGAGTTTTTGAGCCTCTGACTCGGCAAATTGACGAGCCTTCTCTGATTCCTGTTTGGTCTTCTGAATATCCTCGAGTGTTGCCCTTATCTTGTCAGATTCCTCCTTCAATTTCTTTCGTTCTTCATCAAGCCGTTTTTGTTCGGCTTCCCGTTCTTTTTCAAACTGCTGTTTGTATTCGGCAATGATCTTTTTTGCTTCTTCTTCGGCTGCCTTTCTTGCCGCATCTGCTGCGGCACGTTCACGTTGCGCACTGGCCATTTCCTCGTTGGTTCGGGCTATTTCCTCGGCCAGCTTGCGTCGTTCCTCCTCGAGTTTAGCCCTGGCCTTGGCCTGGATTTTCTTTTCCATGGCCTCCTGCTCGGCCTTTCTCTTTTCCGATTCCTGTTCGAAAGAAGAACGCATTTCTTCAACACGTTTTTTCATCTGGTCCGCTTCCTGCAGCTTTTTCTGCGCCTCAGCCGTTTCCATCTCGAGTCGCTCACGCTCCTTGCGTATTTGCTCTTCCGCTTCTTTCTTGAGGCGTTCCAGTTTTTCCATTTCCTTGGTATTGCGTGAATAGACCTGTTCGAGCTTTTTCTTTTCCTCGGCCATCCGTTTTTCCGCTTCCTGCTTCATCTTCTTGACCTTTAACTCTTCCTGTTCGCGCATATTCCTTGCCTCGGCCTCGACTGCTTTTTTCTCATCTTCAAGCCGTTTTTTCTCCGCTACCAGGCGTTCCTGTTCCGCCCTGACTTCTTCCTGTACCTTCTCCTTTTCTTCCTCTGCTTTCTGCCGGTTTTTCTCAAGCTCGAGGTTAGTCTTGCCCAGATTGGCCTCGATTACCTGGGCCCGTATTTCAGGTTCCATTTCCCCGTCATCTTCATCTGCCGTATCAGCTGGTGCAGTTACCTCTTCGGATTTTCCGGCTGCCGGTTTTTCCTGTGGCGGCTCTTTTGACGGAGGGGGATCTTCCCCGCCCACTTCCTTCTGTTTTGCTGGTGCTTCCACTTCGGCCTTGCCGGCAACCTCGGGATTTTCTTCCATGTCGGCTGACGGTACTGACGAAATGCCATCTGCCAGGTAAGCGACATCGAATCCCCGGTCTGTCAGCAGGAATGCCGCGGCAGAGCTGCGGCCTCCTGAGTCGCAATAAATGACATACTTCTTGTCTTTTTGCAGTTTATCCGTCTGCATGCGTAGTACATTCAGGGGAATATTGATGCTGCCCTTGATCCTCGATTCTTCGTGTTCGTTGTGGAAACGGACATCCAGCCAAACAGCCCCTTCATCAACCAGTTTCTTTCCTTCTTCATAATCGACCGAATATAGTGTCGATTTCTTGATAATGTTAATGAAATTCTCCTTGCTCAACTGCATCAACACACCATCAGTCAACATGGTGATGGTGGCGTTCCTCTTGGCTTCCGTGAGCAGTGCTTCTTCGCCGAAAGTATCACCGGAACGTAACTCCGCGAGCTTGATAGGCTTGGCGCCTTCCTTGGGTGCACGGCTCACCTCACAGTGTCCTTCCTGGATAATGTAATAGGTATCACCGATTTCACCCTGCTTGATAACGGTGTCTCCCGCATTTAAT
Source organism: Gammaproteobacteria bacterium (assembly GCA_035471825.1). Lineage (GTDB taxonomy): Bacteria > Pseudomonadota > Gammaproteobacteria > Eutrophobiales > Eutrophobiaceae > DATIPP01. The sequence goes on along the minus strand of DATIPP010000235.1, from coordinate 3,206 downwards.
TCCAATGGTTCGAGAAGGGCAAATAACTGGTGAATATTTGCAGTCGGCAAACGGCAAAACAATTCCGACTGCAGCATCTTGGTCATCCAGTCACCGGCTTCATCTTCCTCGATCTCACTGACATGTACGTCACCGGTTTTGGACCAGTCGGTTTTATCTTCATTATCCATGACCATCAGGCGATCCAGTGCCGCACGATCAAGTCGCATGACTACGGACTCTGTTTTGGCACGTGCGGAAAACTGCCGGGGCTGTAATCGTGCCATGGCATAGCAGGCACTGCTCTCACCACCGGTTATGGTATTTTTAATTTCCTTGTCAGCGAGCAGCTCAATATCACCCTCGAGGTTGTAAAAGGAGAATTCGTCCTTGTCGCCCTGCTTGAAAACAAATTCTTTCTTTTTATAAAGATAAATATGTGCCAGCTGGATTATTTCCTTCTGCAGTTGGGGAGATAATTCGTTGATCGGAACAAGCAGTTTGATCCGTTCTGCGTATTGTTCTTTGTCTTGTATTTCTTGCGGCATCAGGTAATGATCCCTGTTAACTGTGTATGCAGGATATATAGCTGTTGTTTGCCATCGTTCACCGGCATCGCTAACTGCAGTGATTATATCGCCTGCGGACTGACTAGCATACCAAACTATCGGCCAGCATGAACCAGCACACTCTCACAAGCCTTGCAGATCTGATCACGGATATCGATATCATATTCAGCATCACCATCATGGTGGCGGCTGTCTTCGGCCTGTTGTTGCTGCTGATTGCAATCAAGCGATTGTGGCAGCGGCGCCTGATCGCCGCGTCTTTATCCGGCTGTTCCGGGCTGGGGCTTGCTCTGGTTGCCATGCTGACCCTGTCCGTGGCATTAAATATTCATACATATCATAGACTTACGTACGAAGAACCACTGCTGACATTGACCTTCAGCATGCTGGAACCGAAACATTACAGTGTCAGGGTCGAATACCTCGACTCGGACCGGCGGGCGGAAAATTTCGAATTATACGGCGATGAGTGGCAGCTCGATGCCCGCATCCTGCGCTGGGAACCTCCGCTGCAGATTCTCGGGAAAGATCCGGTTTATCGCCTGGAACGCCTTGGCGGCCGTTACCGGTTGATAGAAGAGGAACGCGAGGGACAGCGCAGCGTTCATTCCCTGACCCACCCCGCCGGTCTCGATGTCTGGTCACTGGCACGCGATTATCAACGCTGGTTGCCCTGGCTGGACGCCCATTACGGCAGTGCCACCTACCTTCCGATGCGGGATGGCGCACGTTTCGCGGTTTCAATGTCACAGTACGGGCTGATTGCCAGGCCGGATAACAACTCCGCAGAGAAAGCCGTTTTCTCCTGGAACTAAACTCCCTCTGACTGTATCTACCGGTTGACATCATCAACCAGGGCAGCTATTGATTTAACTTATGAATACATTGAAAAGACTGATTTTGTGTATTGTGATACTGGCTACTGTCACACCCGTATTCGCCGAACAACCGGATGAACGCACCCACCGCTACACCCCCAGCGCAGAGGAAATGATTGTCGACGGCCTGATATACAGGCCCCTGTCCCTGGCGGGCACGATCATCGGCACAGGGATTTACATTGTCACGCTTCCTTTCAGCCTTATGGGTGACAACGAGGACCAGGCCCGTGAACGATTAATCATTGCGCCAGCCAACTCGACTTTTAATCGTTGCCTTGGGTGTCTTGATAATTTCTACGAAAGGAACTTGCGGTACGAGCAGAACAGGGTGAAATAATACAAACCTTTGATTGCAGACAGTTGATCCATACAGGTACTGTATCGTTCATGCAATTCCTGCACATGTTGACCTTGCAACGTCCGGTTTTTGTGACATCATCGTTGTTTCTTTCTCACAATTGTTTGCTTGCTGAGTATTTATCCGTGCCGGGGAATCTGTATTGGTGGTTTTGTCCAGTAACAGGATGGCAAATATTATGAGAATTGGTGTGGTAAAGGAAATAAAGGACCGGGAAAACAGGGTGGCCCTGACTCCGGCAGGAGCGCTGGATCTCGTTGAAGCGGGACATGAAGTCAACATTGAAGAAAATGCCGGTATCGGTTCGGGTTTCAGCGATGATGAATACCGGGAAAACGGGGCAAACATCGTTACGACGGAAAGCGCCTGGGATACCGATCTTATACTCAAGGTCAAGGAACCTCAGGAAACGGAATATAGGCACCTCCGTGACAATATCCTGTTTACTTATCTTCACCTCGCCGGTGTGACGGATACACTTACCAAGGCCCTGATCAAAGCAAGAACAACCGCCATCGCCTATGAGACCGTAGAGAACAAGGCCGGCAGGTTCCCGTTACTTGCCCCGATGAGCGCCATTGCAGGAAACATGGCCGCACAATTCGGTGCCTGGTTCCTGGCCCGTTTCAATGGCGGCAAGGGTATCCAACTCGGGCGCATGCTGACCCGGCGTCATGGCAAGGTCATGGTTATCGGTGACGGCACCGTCGGTCAGCATGCCGCGTTGACTGCTGACGGCATGGGTGCCGATGTCCTGTTGTTCGGCCGTAACAGAAACAAGTTTCTCGAACTGAAAAAAAATGAATTGAATGACATATCCTTCGTTGAATCCAACAATGAAAACATCGCCGGGCATGTGAAAAATGTCGATTTGCTGATCGGTGCTGTCCTGCAGCCCGGTGACAGGGCGCCCCATGTTGTCAGCGAGGAAATGGTCAAGACCATGCAAGCGGGATCAGTGATCGTCGATGTCAGCATCGACCAGGGTGGTTGTATCGAAACATCGCGACCCACAACTCATTCCGATCCGGTTTTTACCTGTCATGACGTAATTCATTACTGTGTAACCAACATGCCGGGGGCTTATCCGAGAACAGCGACAATCGCGCTGACAGAGCAGACATTGCCGTACATTCATAAACTTGCAAACAACAGTTTACATTGTTTTGAAAAAGATCCGGGTTTTGCCCGGGGTGTTAATGTCTATCAGGGATTTATAACCTGTGAACCTGTGGCAAAGGCACTGGGGCTCGAATCGCAATACAAACCTTTCGCGATCGTGGAAGCCGCCTGAATGGATTTTACCGGTTGAGAATCACCCGAAAACGCACGCCACTGTTATCCGGCAGGTTTCCGGCCTCGATCCGGCCGTCGTGAAATTCGGCAATAAGCCGCGCAATATACAGGCCCAGGCCCAGG
>DATIPP010000234.1:0-12801 GCA_035471825.1 Gammaproteobacteria bacterium | reverse complement strand
CCCGGCCACAACTCACCAGAGATGATTTCCGCTGTTGATGATCAATGATAACCACCCAGTCATACAAACCTATGGCCATGTCCGGCAAGTGAATGTCATGCGTGGCTGTTTCGGGCAGTTGTTCGATTCGCCGCCCCAGGTCATACGCATAATAACCCATGGCCCCACCACAAAACGGCAGGCCGGTCAGGTTTTTCTCCCTGTCACCGAGCAGGTCCCTCACCAGTCCGAACGGATCTTCTGTGGTGTTGTATTGCTTGCCAGATTGATCGGTAACTGTCGTTGTTTCACCAACAGTGGTTATGGTTTTAAACGGGCGGCCTGCAATCACGTCATACCGACCGGTATCGATATTCGGGAAGCCACTGTCAAAGAAGACACTCCAGGGCTCTGCGGCAATCCTGGAGAACAGATCCGAAGAATCACGTTGATAGGTTAATTCAGTCAGTTTCAGACTCATGCTTTACGCTGCTCCGGTATGCGAGTCTGCCCGGGAAAGCTGTGCAACAGACACGGCGGCGGCTGATCGCGATGCCCCGCGCCGCGTATGTTCGCTCGTATCGATTATGTCGGCAAAATCAAGATATTGCAGGCCGTTGTGCTCTGCCAGTTTCCGTGCCAGAAACCGCCCTGCCCCGGCACCCACCAGTATACGAATTGCTTCCGGGCCACAGGCGGCAATCACCCGGTTCAGCGGGCGGTTAATCCGCTGCAGTTGTTCCGCGGCGAGTATCCCTGCCAGTGTACACCAGGGTTCCATGTCACGCGGATCACCCATATCCGTACCGAGCATGCGCGCGAGACGCCGCGCACTGTCCTTCTTCGTTTTGCCCGCGCCGTCGGCCGCCGCCATCATGTCGTCCTCTTCCTGGAGTTCGCCGGTAAGCCTGTAAACATCGGCCATACTGGCAAAATGTTCCGCAACCAGGGGATGTCTCTCGCCGTTGATATAAACGCTGTCTGTAATGGCCATCACCGGTGTCCTGACAATACCGGTATAAACCAGTTCACCTTTTTGCAGCCGCAGGAAATCCCCGCAAGCGGAATACCGTAATTCGTGATTAACGAAGGGAACAATATCTGTCGTGGTGCTGCCGATATCGACCAATACACCGTTACTGACACGACTGGCAACAAACCGGGCGGTCGCATGCCAGTTGGCCGATGCAATCTCGTCAACGAATTCAATAGCACGTGAAGGTTCGATCCAGCCGCCTTCACCGGCATAAAAATGCGTGCATTGATCTTTTAATACGTGGTGTAATTGACGGGCCAGTTCATTGATACCGGCACGCCGGTCAATAAAGATATCGGCGAGTTCAGCAGTAGTGGTAAAAGAATGTCGAAGCCCGGTTTTGGGCAGTAAACGGCGGGCACCGGAGAGTGCGTCCGGCAGGACATGAAGACCCTCCCACAAGGGCGTTGGCAGTTGCAATGCCGATACGACTCGGCCTTCGCCGTCCACGTGGGCCACCTTCAGGTGTGCACCTCCTACATCCCAGCCTATGTATTCCTGTCGGTTCATGTATTTTCAAGCGAGAGTGTAACAGGCCTGTATTGTAGCCCATGTATGTCGGGAAGTTGCCGTAATTCATGCAACGACAACAGCCAGTCGGCTGGATTCCTGCCCAACGATTGTCTCAGCCCGGCATAGGCCGTGGTCAGGCGTGGATTGATTTCCAGTACCCGTGGCCCGCCGGCAGTCAATATCAAATCGACTCCGACAAAGCCGGCGAGACCGGGGATGGCGGACACGATGGCATTTCCCGGGCCTGCCAGGGTGTCGGAAAGCGGTATTCCATTGATGACGATCCCGTGCAACACTCCCCGGCCATCATCACAGAATTCGAACAATTGTTCATTGGCCGCCAGCAACCTGCATTGAGCATCCAGGCAAAGCAGGGAAAGACTGGCGGGCGTTCCGCTAATGTATTCCTGTACCAGGTTATCGTCTCCCGACACTTCCAGGTAGTCGACCAGGTTCTCATAACCGGTAATCCGTCGACACTTTTCCGCACCGACACCGTCATCGGGTTTGACCACGTAGCACTGGTTGCCTGGTTCTTGCCCGGTCGATATATCCAGGTGCGGAACGACAGGGATATTCCTGTATCCCAGGTACTCGAGCGTGCGCCGCTTGCTGGTGGTCAGCTCAACGGCATCCTGAGAACTTCCCAGCAACGGGCAACCCTGTTCAGCCGCCTGCCTGGTCCACTTGTAAAGTATTTTGTCCGTTTCGGGAGCGACGATAATGGCAGCATCGGCTTCAGACAGACATTGCGACCAGATATCATCGATAGAAGCCGGGACAGGGATCGAATGAATACCGACCGGCAGAGGCTGCAGGCGATCATCCCGAGTCGTCAACAAGCTCACGCGACCGGTATCTGAAAAGTCATCCAGGAGAGTTCGCAGGATCATATCGCCTTCATGCGCGAGACTTTCCGGTAACGGTTGATCGCGGAGACCTCCTCCCGTGATAAACTCACCAATAAACAATTGCATTGGGGCAGTCATTGGTCATTTGTTATTAGTCAATCATCATCCGTGGTTGGTAAATTGATATTAGTAATTCAGACATGTAAACAGCGCAATTTACAGATGACTAATGACGAATGACCATTCACCATGAAAATTATCCCCGTTATTGATCTCCTTGACGGCAAAGTTGTTCATGCAGTCAGGGGAAGACGCGGTCAATATCAGCCGGTGCATTCGAGACTCTGCAAAAACACTGATCCGGATAATATTGTACAGGCTTTCCTGGGACTCTTTCCTTTCGACACCATTTATATCGCGGATTTGAATGCCATTAATCATACCGGGAATCATGAAACTACGATCACTGCGCTGATTGACCGGAACAACTCGGTGGAATTCTGGATCGATCGGGGCACATCCAGTCGGCATGAAATTGATCGGCTGCACCGTCCCGCACAACGTCATGTGATCGGCAGCGAAACCGGCATCGGCCCGGAGAGCCTGTCTCTTTTCAGGCAATATTTTCCCGATATTATCCTGTCGCTGGACTTCCTGCATGGGCAACTGTCCGGCGATGAGGCGCTGTTGCAACAACCGCAATCCTGGCCCGATACCCTGGTTGTCATGGACCTGGACCGGGTCGGCTCGGCCGGCGGACCCGACGTGGATAAACTCGTCTCCGTCAAAAGCCGTGCCGGTTCGAGAACCCTGTTTGCGGCCGGAGGGATCCGCAACAGTGATGACCTGGATACATTAATCGAGGCCGGGATAGATGGCGTATTAATGGCATCCGCCCTGCATACCGGGACCATCAACCGGGATGATTTGCAGCAAGTCCGGGCAAAAAAAATGCCCCGCAGAGCGGGGCATCATCCTAGCAATGGCTGATCCTATCAGCCTGACTGCGTTATTAACGACTTATGAATGTGCTGCAAACGGATGCTCGGCAGAGCCTTTCTTGGCAACAACTTCTGAAGCCTTGGGCTCGCGAGCGACGGCACGCTTGATCGATTCCTTGGTGGCTTCATAGTTGTAGTCCTGGATTTTGTCGTTGTCTTCAGCCAGCCAGTGGATGAAAACACCGACGGAAATAAAAATGTCATCTGCTTCGTCAGCAGGAATCGTACCGTCTTCAACACAATCCATTACAGCCATGGCAACGCCACGCTGTGCAGGACCGAACATCTGGACAGCCTGTGTGGCGCCCTTGATGGTGACCTTGTTGAAGAGAATGGTATTGGGTTTACATTGCAGATTCGGTGAAACGACGGCCAGAAGTGTACTAAAACCGTCCTTGTTATTGGTCAGGGCATTACAGAATGCACTTTCAGCTGCACTTCCGCGCGGACCCATAATGAGATCGATATGGGCGACTTCGTTACCGTCACCAACCAGTGATTCACCAATGAGTACTCTATCAATGACTGCCATTTTATTATCTCCTCCAGTTAAAAAACCAAATAATTTGCTGAATATAGACATTGCTGTCTTCCTGTAGCCTTATGAATTGTTAATAAAAAATATATCCCCCGGTCTTGCCTGAGTACGCAGCATAAATCTGCGGCCATGCAATTCGGTTATCCTTTTGTCAACTCGTATACCAAAACGCTGGCGGCAGTAAGATCCGCACTGGTGCCCGGATTGATACCTGAGTTCTTCAGTTCCTTGTCAAATTCCAGTAACGCCTGCCGGGCATTATCTGGTTTGTCATTCTTCTTAAATACTTCGGCGACAGATTGCGCCCTTTTTCTGGTCCGGTGTGCTACTGTCTGACCATGCTTTCGCAGTACATGGGAGTCCGGAAAGCTGGACAGGAATGTCAGGTAGCACCCGACAGTTGCCCATTCTACACGATTCCAGCGTTTATTGAATTCCTTTATACAGGGCAAGCCGGTAGAAAAAATATCGGAAAACCCCGTAACATATTGTTTGGCAATAAGATCCCGCTCTCTGGCAGTTTCCATTGCCTCAAGCACGCTGCATGCAGGATCTAAATGTACGTCATATTCCTCACTGTGTCCAAGCCCGCCGGGAGCGGCAACACGGATGGCCTCAAAGAACCTTTTGGCCTCGTCGACATCCAGCTCCCGCAGGGCCTTTTCAAGTACCTGCTGCAGTGACTCCGGTGCCGAATCCGCCGCTGTTTCCGCGGCCCGGATAACAGGTGCAAACAAAAGAAGCATCCCGAGATTAGTATTGCAACCTACCTCGGACATCGTCAGGCGGACTGATTCCAGGATACGTTCACCGACAGTCAGTGATGTGTCACACAGTACGGGACTGACGAGCCCGGCACTGCGTTCGAATTCGGCGACCGTCATGTCATGTCCGTCGGCGTAACGGCTGACATTGCCCGGCTTGAGTGCATGAACTTCAGTGATAAAAGCGGACATGACAGCGGACTGCCTGTCCTTTTGCGACACGACGGCCGGCATCAGGTAGAAACCGTCAGGCTCTGACCTGCCCCGATCCTGCGGACAAAATGATCTATCAATGCATCGGCGATTGAGAAATCGGTGACGGACTGGAGTCCCCACCAGGCCGGGATGCTGTTGACTTCGATAATGGTCAGGTTGCCATCACGATCCGGAATAAGATCGACGCCGGCATAATCAATATCCATCGCACGCACCGCGTCCTCGGCCAGTTGCACGATCCCGGCATCCAGCGGCATGGCTTCGCAGAGCGCTCCCTGGGCACGGTTGGTAATCCAACTGTTGCCGTGACGACGCATCGCCGCACGTGCCTTGCCGTCGATAACAAACACCCGGATATCCTGCCAATCGGATTCCTCGCTTCCGACATAGGTCTGCAAATAATAAAGATCAGCAAATGTCTCATCATGGATGAGTCCGGTATCCGGTGTGATACGGTGGACGCCCAGTCCCTGGGAACCGAACAGCGGTTTCAGAACCAGTTGCCGGCCGCGGCAGAATTCCCGCCTGCAGATAGCCCCCGCCTCCTCGGCGGACTCCAGCACCCAGGTCGCGGGTGTCGGCAGGCCGGCCCGCTTCAAAAGAAATGTGGTCAGGGCCTTGTCCACCGTCCTTTCAATGGCGCGCGGATCGTTATAGACGGTCACGCCCATACTCACGAGTGCATGCAAAACATCGAGACGGAAAATGACCTGTTCCAGTGACCCGCCCGGAACACCCCGGACAAATACGCCCAGTGGCAGGTAATTTTCAAAACCGGGTAACCGGACCAGTTGATCCGTTTCATCGAGTGCCAGGCAACATTCCGTCAATGACAGGTAACGCCCGCCAAGACCGTGATGGCGCAAGGCCGAAACAAGTTCGGTGCCATGCCAGCCGGGATCATCGGTAATGATGGCGATTTGCGGCTGGCTGTTCGTTACCATCTTTTATTCCCCGCTTTTAGCCAGTATTAATCAGCCACACTTGTGACTGAACGATTTGTCCAGCAACGTGCTGTCGATACTGCCGCCGTGAAAAGTGTTGCCGCTTGCAACCGCCGTCACGGCGACCCGCGCCGGGCTGAACAGCATGGGATCGATCCGGTAAAAATCATATCCCACGTCCTTGAAGATCGTCCCGAACGGTTTGCCGTAATCATCGGAAGAACCACTCGGCAGTTTATTGGCGAGTTCCTCCGCCTCCTCGTCTGCGGCGGTGACGAACAGGTGTACCTGGCCGGCAAACAAAATAGCGTCGTTGGTACGGCTCATGGCGGTCATGAAATCATTCGAGGGAGGGCAAATCGGGGCACTGCCGGCTCCATCGAGCACCTGATCCAGCGGGAATTTCAGTTCGTGCGTCTTGTGTAACGCGGTTTCCAGTACCCTCGCCACCACCTGCACGCCACCGGCAAGGCTCGACGTCGGTGTGAGGATCAATGTCAATTGATCCGGCTTGAGATTGCACTGATCGGCAATCTTGTCTGCGATCTCGACCGGCGGCATACCGTCCGCCTCGATTACGATACAGGCCGAATCGGCCTGGTCGCGGTATTGCAATTCATCAAACAGATCTTCCTTGCTGCCCATCGCCCGGCCGGGACCGGAACCCAGGGCATTGAACGCGCCCTTGCCTTCCCCGTGTGACAGGGCCCAGCCCGCGTACTGGCTGCCCAGGCAGGCAAGGACCGGGTGCGAGGTGTGGACATCAACATGCCAGGACCAGTTATCAAAATTGGTGGAGGCACGCAGTTTCACCGAACCCAGGCCACCGAGACAGATCTCGGCAATGCGGCGGCCGGCCTCCAGGCCGCCGGGTGCTTTTATACCGGCATCGATGACCGTGGTGCCGTTATCAAGACCTGATACGGCAACACGCAACGCATCGGCATCATCTATCATGGCCTGCACCATTGGTGCAGCCAGGGTATTTACGCTGGGTGATGTCATGGTTGAACCCTTGGTTGTTATTTATTCTAAAGATGAATGCATGGAATGAACCGGGCGCAATGACCGTATAGTATCAGGCTGCCTCCAGTTCCATGCTACCGGCATGATCCATGAACCGCTTCACGCGCTCGGCCAGGAGTTTCTTTACGGCAACCAGTGACCCGGCTTTTGCATGTACTGTGCATAGCGGCTGTCCCGCAACCAGTTGTTCGCCTGTAGCGGTCCTGTCGGTTACCCAGTCTGGCCAGGTGATCTGCGGCATCGTACCGGAACTGTTATTGTAAATCACTTCGTGGGCACGGAATGTTCCCGGTTTTGGCAATCGTGCCAGCTCGCCCCTGAAAGCACGGACATGCGCCTCGAACAGGCTGGCCCTGTTTTCATGCAGGGGAAACGTTGCGGTCGGACGTGGATTGACTTCCAGTACTTTGATGTCGCCGCTCGGGGTAACGATCACGTCCAGCCCGCAGAGGCCCCGCAAGCGGAATTTTTCAGTGATCAAAGTCGCCAGCCCGGCGAACGGCGTTAACAAATGCCCCGCCATTCCACCCAGGCCCACCGCTCCCCGGTAACGAAAATCGTTACCGCCCACGTCCCTGCACCGGGTTTCGCTGATCCCGGCAAGATTCGCCTGCCTGCCATCGGCAATAAAAACAATGGAAAACGGACGCCCTTCAACCCTTTGTTGCAGGTAATGTTGCGGCATGACCGGTTCGCCGCTTTTGTACGGAGTGATATGGCCGCCGCCGGCGGCAGCGATACGTTTTTGCAACCAGTTATCCCGTGAGTGAACGGGGCTGTGCGAGATCTCCGGATGGGCTATCCCGGCTTCATCCAGCATGGCGAAAAAGCACTCCGGCGATTTGCATTCACGCAAGGTATTGCCGGCATTGGCAAGCAACGGCCAGTCCTCCGACAAATCCTCGAGCCAGGCGGGGTTCAGTTCCAGTCCGCTACCCGTGACAATGCCGGCCAGTGGCGTTTTTCTGAATGGTTCCAGCAGTTGCGACAAATGCCGTGTGTCCAGCCCATGGTTATCGCCGGTATTGACGCGGAACTGCGAAAGACTGGCAGCCGCGGTATCCGTATCGTTAAAACGATCGATGACATGACATTGATAGCCGGCTTTGGCGGCTGACACAGCCAGGGAACGACCTGATTCCGCAATTATGAGATAGATATTATTTCGCGGCATACTGCCGGGCGGATTCAAATGCCTCGATATGATCCAGGAACAGGGCCTTGTCGGAGTTTTTCATGTCCTGGAACATCTTGTAATGCACCTTGTATTTGATATCTCCGATGGCCAGTGCACCGATACCGAGAGCCTTTTTCGGGGTGAAGTCCAGTTCCACCCCTCTGTCATTGACGCCGACACCTTCAATGCCCAGGGGGGGCACTGCGTTGACATCTGCGGCGATTTCCATCTCCGGAGCCTGTTCAAGTTGTTTTTTTGACAGTATCTGGATACCGGCCTTGGCCGCTCCGATCACAATGTTGGATGTCTTCAACAGATTGAGGATTGCCTCTTCCGACCCGAAATCCTCACCCTTCATCAGCGTCTTCAGATTAAACCGCGAGTTATACTCGTTGGCAACTTCCTGGGCGACATTTTTACCGCGATGTGAAGCAAGATAAACTTCGGCATTGCAATTGGCCGCGAGTATACCGGCGCAAACACCGACCGGACCGGTCCCGCCCAGAATGTGAATTACCTTTCCCGCAAGATCGTCACCGGTCTTCTTCTTCAGTTCGACCTCAATACAGGCCACCAATGCCGCTGCCGTCGTAATCGCACCACTCGGGTCCACAAAAACGGATACTTCAAACGGGGGAACCATGGCCGCCCTGGCCCGTTGCAGCATATCCATGGCCAGGGCGAACTCCCGCCCGCCAATGAAAATACCGGTGCGTTTCGCGCCTGTGGGACCACGGGAGAAGATCGTGTCCTGGGTCAGGTTATGTATGTCCTCCAGGTAGACCTCGGTATACGGGATAACGCCGTCAAACTCGGCCTCGTAAGCCATGTTGACGTCGAAAGGGCTGACATTTTTTGTTGGATTGAAAATATGCAGCAAATACGGATCTTTCATTCTTGTCATAATTCCTGTTTGATATTGTTGAATTGTTATTCAGCCCTGACATAACACGTTATAAATTTTCACGGCAAAAATTGATTCGTGAAAGACCCATCCGGTTCCGGACTGAAAAAACCCAGAACCACATGCTTCTCGCGCATGGTTTCACATTAAAATATTAACACACTTGGAAATAAACAGGTGCCTGCAGCCTGCAAGAATTTTATTTTATTAATAAAATAAATGCAATAAGTTATAGAATTAATCTAAAGTATTTTCAAGAAATAATCAGGCCGGGTTCAAGTGCTCACGAGCTTCGCGAATGATCACCACTCACCCCGAATTGATAGTCTTTACCCGGTAGGTCGTGATTGATGCTTATGTCAGCTTTCCGGTTACGGGCACTGCATACCCTGAAGGAAAGACGCTCATTGTCCTGCCAGTATTCACGCAATAATTTCAACGACTGGTAGGCTTCGGTCTCGTTGGCAAACAGGCCGAACCCGGTGGGACCCCAGGAACTCTGTCCGACCCCGGTGGCGCCGTGTTGTGTCAACCACGGCAGTACTTCAGCCACAAGATCACTGCAGTAACGTCCGCCTTGCGCGGCAGCAAAATGGTCACCGACCTGCCGCTGTATCTCCGTTACCGCCTCACCGAATTGCTCGCAATCCTCTTCGGCAAGGGCCGGCAATGCCTGCATCAACAACAACCGGCAAAGATACTCGGTCGAACTCTCCTGCATCGGCGGTAATGACTTGAATGCCTCGCGCTCGGGTATCCCACTGACACCCTGCAGGGCGTTGTCGAACACGAGCAGAAAGCGCCAGGATTCCGGAAAATACAAATGGCTGATAATCGGCGGCACCTCGGTATTGTCCCCGCGCCCGCCGTCTACCAGGAAACCGCCCATGGAAAATGCGCCAACACCGATACCGGAACGAGCGCCGCGATCCATTATCCGGCCCAGTTCGCGCGGCGTGATTTTTTTCTCATAGAGCCTGGCAATGGCAGTACCGACCGCCAGCGACAACTGGGTTCCGGAGCCGAGTCCGGCGTGCTCCGGGATCGCCTCATGAATCCTGATATTGACGCCGCCCCGGATATCGAGATATTCCAGTAACCTGCCGACACAGGCACTCGCCCGATTGCTGGAAGGACCATGGATGATGACGTCATCGGAGCGCGTCGCCGTCACATGCGTGCGGATCTCGGCCAGACTGACACCGAGACTGCCGAATACCCGGCCGAGACCGCCATGCATATCGATAAATCCCAGGTGCAGGCGGGCCGGCGCAGAGACGCTAACCTCCGCACGACTCATATCAGGCGCCGATGGCTGTTGATTATCCGGAGACAAAGGTCCTCCCGCTGGCCGTAACGGCACGATAAGTCCATGAATAACTGATGTTGCACTGCCAATATGGTACTCAATACGAGTGAACGAGGATAGTGCGGGGATGCGAATCCGGGCTGAAATCCACAGGTATTCAGCAGCGTGTGCAATACGCGTCAGTCAGTCTATAATGGTGCGTAGCCAGTATCTTAAAAAGACAGTAAAGTATTGTTATATTTGAAAACACTGTCGATTACCGGGGCAATGAGAGAGGAAAATCATCATGGCTGAAACCATGATTCTCGTACCCGGCCGCTCCAGCAAGCAGGGAACTTCCCTCAACAAGGGCAAGCTGAAAGAGGAATACCTGGAAGTGACCTCAACCCTGGAAATGAATCAGGATGACATGCAGCGGCTGGGATTGAATGACGGCGACGAAGTGCGCCTGAGTAACGATATCGGCTCCGCCGTTGTCCGTTGCAAGGGGCGTAAAGCTGTCGATTTGCCTGCCGGTATGTTATTCATTGCCTACGGCCCTCCTTCCAGTCAACTCATGGACAGCGACACTGCCGGCAGCGGCATGCCGTTATCGAAACACATGGCTGTCACAATAGAAAAGTTGACTGCCACTGCCTGAGTAAATGCAATACATCTTTATCGTGAGGTTGACTTATGAGTGACAATATCCGCACCGTTAAAAACGCAACGTGTACCTTTTGCGGGTGCGTCTGTGATGATATGGAACTCACCGTCGACATGGACGAGAAAAAAATTACCAAGGCCAAGAATGCCTGCGTGCTGGGCCGGGCCTGGTTTGCCGAACATGTCATTGAAGACCGGCCGGCAGCGCTGATAGACGGCAAGGAAGCGAGTATCGAGGATGCGATTGAAGAGGCCGCACAGACCCTGACCCGGGCCCGTTACCCGATTACCTACGGTCTGAGTGACACCACCTGCGAAGCGCAAAAACAGGCCGTGGCAATCGCCGATATTCTCCACGGGACGGTGGATACCACGACCTCGGTCTGCCACGGGCCATCAGGACTCGCGTTCCAGGGAATCGGTGAAAGCACCATGACGCTGGGTGAAGTAAAAAACCGTGCTGATCTCGTGATCTACTGGGGCGGCAACCCGGCGGAATCCCATCCCCGCCACTTTACCCGGTACTCGGTGACTCCCAAGGGCATGTTCACGCCGAACGGCAAGAAAGACCGGACTGTGGTGCTGTTCGATGTCCGCAAGACACCCAGTGCACCTGTCGCCGATATCTTCGTACAGGTGAAACCGGGCAAGGACTTCGAGGTATTGTGGGCACTGCGCGCCCTGGTCAAGGGCAAACCCATCGACCCGGATATCGAGGCCATCACCGGCGTGCCGAGAGAAACCCTGGAAGACCTGGTTGACCGCATGAAAAACTGCCGCTACGGAGTGCTGTTTTTCGGCATGGGGCTTACCATGACGCGGGGACGGCATTTCAATTCCGGCGCCCTGCTGGCGCTGGCAACGGACCTGAATGAATTCACGCATTTCGTCGCCAAGCCGGTGCGCGGGCATGGCAACGTGACCGGCGCGGACAACGTCGTTTCCTGGCAAACCGGTTATCCCTTCGGTGTTAATTTCAGTCGCGGTTTCCCGCGTTTCAACCCGGGCGAATACACGACTGTTGACACCCTGTCGCGCGGCGAAGCAGACGCAGCATTGATTATCGCCAGCGATCCCGGCTCGAATTTTCCGCGCTCGGCCATCGAGCACCTGAAAAAGATCCCGGTGGTTACGCTGGATACCAAGGAAACCGAAACCACAAAGATGGCGCATGTCGCATTCACGACCGCGACTTACGGCATCAACACCGGCGGTACGGTATATCGCATGGATGACGTACCGATTTCATTGCGCCCGGCCTTCGATTCCCCTTTCCCGAAGGACGAGGACATTCTCACCGCCATCAGGAAACGGGTTCACGAACTGGTGTTGGCAAAACGGGGCTCGACCGGAGCCAGGGGTGAAGCGAAAGTTGCAGCACAACAACCGTTGTAAAGCGTACAAGGCCCGGGCGACGGGCCAATAAAACAAGAATAATAATAAGGAGAGCCGATGTCATCGACACTGCGTATCACGAACGGCAGGATACATGACCCCGCAAACGGCATCGATGGTGAAGTCCGCGACCTGTGTATTGAAGAAGGTCGCATAGTCGAATCAGTCCCTGACGACGCAACCCGTATCGATGCCAGCGGCATGGTCATCATGCCGGGTGGTGTCGATATTCATTGCCACATTGCCGGCCCCAAGGTCAACCTGGCGCGCAAGTTACAGCCCGAAGATCACCGGCGCGATCCGCATCCCGGTACCGATTACACCCGGTCCGGCACCGGCGGCACGGTACCTTCAACATTCGCGACCGGTTACCGTTACGCGACGCTGGGATATACCACGGCCATGGAGGCGGCCGTTACACCCATCGGCGCCCGTCATACCCTCGAGGAACTGCACGATACACCCGTCATCGACAAGGGTTTTTACGTCCTGTTGGGAAACAA
>DATIPP010000233.1:0-3860 GCA_035471825.1 Gammaproteobacteria bacterium | reverse complement strand
CAAAATTAAAAAGGGTCCCGAAGTGGACCCTTTTTAATTTGTGCCCGGGGTTTGATGAGAACTCCACAGTTCGACCGATCGGCAGGACAGCCGATCGGGGCGGACTTCAATCCACCCGCAGGGTGATACTATTAAAATTTTTGGATGATTTTTTTGAAATTAAAACCCTGTTCAACTTCTATTGCACTAATGGAGGCATCATGCCTTGATGGAAGATCCAGGCAACGAGGTAGGCGATCGGTGCAATAATTACAAACAGCGCAATACCATAAAGTGTTGCCAGTTTTCCCATTCCCTTCAGTTTACTGAAATCGCTGATAATCCCAATACTGACAAAGGTCAGCATAAACATCATCTTGCGCATGGGGCTTTGAACGATACCGGCACCGGCTGCGGCCTTGTCGATCGCATCCGGATACCAGGCGGCAATAGCGATGTAGAAAAACCAGGCAATAAAATAACCGATAACAAACTTGGGAAAACGGAACCAGATCTCGGAAAGACCGATATGTACCTGGCCTTGTTTCTTTTCCACCTTGTAAATCCAGAGCAGGGCAAGCAAAAAAGCCCATACACCGATGAAGACATCGATCCAGATCTTGGTCAGGATGGCTGCGCTCAATATCCATCCTTCCTGCCATTGTTCACCGCTGTCCTGTAAATGCTGACTGACCATTAATTCGTCCAGTATCGCACCTGCGGCGGCATCAGCGCCGTCGGTTTTTACTGTCATACCCATGGCTGCGCCATTAACAATAGGTTGATTCGGTGCGAGGGTGGCATAGGTGGTCGGTAATACCACCAGTTCAATCATGGCGAAGATTACAATTAACATGGAGACCGTAACCGGCAGGATGGGTTTGGCACGGATGGCGCCCGCAGTGGCAATCGCTGCAGATACGCCGCAAATGGATATCCCCGAAGACAAAACCGCCGATGCATCACGGGACAGTTTGAATACCCGGCGTGCCAGCCAGTAAACGATTGGCCAGAACAGTAAATAGGCGACAAAAACCGCGGCAGCCCCTGCCAGGGCCAGTTCAATAACATAGCCGGTTGATTTCATCGACATCAATCCCAGCTTGATACCGAGATAAACAATGGCGGTTTTGATGAACCATTCGGGCTTGGCGGCCTCCCTGAGAAAAGCGGCAACGCCTTTAAAAACATTACCGATAACGAGACCTACCGCCAAAGCAAGCATGTAGGAAAAGCCGCCACCCAGTTGCAGGCCCCAGGACAGCCCGTATTTCTCGAATTCATTCTTGCCTTTAACAGTAGCGTCAATGGCCTTGAAATGTGCTTCGTGTCCAGTGATCCAGCACAACCAGGTCAGAAAAAAGATAATGGTGAAACCGATAAAAAATTTCCTGATATCCAGTCTCTGGAACCAGGCCCCGATGCAGGTAAGTGTGGTAAAAACTGCATAAGTGACAAAGAGAGATAACAATGGAGACATGTCCGCATAACTTGCTGGGATCAGCAATTTCTCCCAACTGAAATCATCCAGCAAGTTGGTAATTTCCCAGGTCCTGGTTTTAGCCATCCATCCGACCAGGTCCAGATCCCATATGGACATCATACCGGCGAAAAACATGGCAAGACCCAGCCATACGGCCCACCAGTCTTCGGTGCCAAGCATGCCGTCGTACCATTTTCGATTTACGGTAGTCATTTACTCAACTGATGCTCCATGATTCTGCAGGGGATACAGGCACCGTGAGAAGATAATTGAAATAATGCGACTGATATTGGCGCAACCAGGCAGGAATAGAGTCGTAATCAAAAATCACCCCTACCAACACGGATTCGCGGTTAGCGTAACAAGGCTTTTGCCGCAGGATTTCAGCAATCCGGTTTTCAAGATCCCGTAATTCACAGGCACCGACCCTGCAATCGTCAAGATCTACAAACCATTGTCCACCGTCGAAGGAGAGAATAATTTTTATATCGACGTACATGATCCGGGAAAGGAAGAAGTTACCCCAGGATAAATGTATGAATCAGCCAGCCAAGCACGAGCAGACCTACAACAGCGGTCAGCAGGCAGGCTCCCACCAGTTTTGATTCCCAGGATTCCCAGGGCTCGGGATTACCGATCAGGTCTTCAATGGAATGATCTTTTTTGTCTTGATCAGACATGGCTCTCCCCTCTTCTTTACATATTTGTAAACCCTATGGCGTTAAAACTCAAGGAGCACAGACCGCTTTTTGCTTTGGTGAAAACCATGTACATACATAGACTATTGGTTTCCGTTTACCGATAATTACTCTCAATGAATACTGACCTCGAGATCCGGAATATCACCTTGCATCCATTGAACGTGCCGTTAAAGGCATCCTTTGATACTGCCACTTCAAGAGTTCCCGTCATCGATAATCTTGCTGTTGCAATAGAGCTGGCTGATGGTTCCAGAGGCTGGGGTGAAGTTCCGATATTACACCCGGTTACCACTGAAGACTCGCAAACCGCACTGGAAATTCTGGAACGAGAGTCCGGTATGCTCACTGGAGAAAATGCTGGTGAATGGCGCAGGATTGCCAATGAATTACTGGAACGCCTGCCAGGTTTTGCTGCTGTTCGCTGCGGACTGGAGATGGCAGTTATCGATGCTTTCATGAGATCCCGGCGCATACCCTTGTACCTGTTTTTTGGTGGTATGTCAGACAGTGTCAATACCGATATCACCATCCCGATTTGCCCTGCAAATGAAGCAAGATATCTTGCGAGCCAATACAAGTTGGAAGGCTTCACGATCATCAAGACAAAGATAGGTCATGATACGGGAAGTGATATCACGCGAATACTTGCAATCAAGCAGGCATTCAGCGATTGCAGATTGATACTTGATGCCAATACCGGTTATTCAGTTATAGAAACGCTGGAGATCCTTGCAGAGTTACGCAAGGCAGATATCGTACCTGACCTGCTGGAACAGCCACTAAAACGGGAAGATTGGGAAGGCATGGGGAAGTTGACACGCGAGGCCGGTGTACCCATCGCTGCTGACGAATCCTGTCGTACGCCCGCCGATGCCATGCGGATTGCAAAAGGCGGACTGGCACACGTGATTAATATTAAACTGGCCAAATGTGGCGTGGTGCAGGCCCTGGATATTGTATCGATAGCCAGATCCGGCGATATCGGCCTGATGATCGGCGGCATGGTGGAAACGCGTATCGCCATGGGTTTCAGTGCGCATTTTGCGGCAGGACTGGGAGGATTTGACTGGATCGATCTTGATACACCGTTATTGCTGGCAGACGATCCTGTCGAAGGTGGATACCTTGGAGAAGGTCCATGTTACAGGCTGAATACGGGCAGTTCTGGCCACGGAGGAAACCTGATACTGCACAAGAAGACATGACTGTGAATTGTCATATTATTTTCGGTTTGATAAATACTTTTTTCAAGTTGTTTATGCAGGGTATTGAAGGAACCGTGAAAACTGTGAACAAGCTTGGACTATACTTTATTAATGGTAAATCTGTGTATCGGCCTGTCATTTCAATAAACCATGTGACAACGTCAAGAGGAGGGGAAAGATGCTGAATATTACCAGAAAGCGTTATCTCATTTTAATTGGTCTTTCTGTACTGGCATTTATATTGGCGGTTGTTGTTGAATTTACCACGGGCAATATAATGGGTGTGGGGCCGGAAGGCTTTTCCAGGGCAAGTAACAACCTTGCACTTATTGCTATCGCGGTTGCTGTTTGTTCAGACAGGATAATATAAGTGAAAATTTCAGTCATATTTTATAATTCAAAAAACCCGGCTTTTGCCGGGTTTTTTTAATCATTATCCGGCAGATTTTTTAAAGAAGTTATTTCACAATTTCTTTAAGCATAATCCTTGCC
>DATIPP010000232.1:0-5705 GCA_035471825.1 Gammaproteobacteria bacterium | reverse complement strand
TTTGCAGCGACGGTAATTCACTGCCAAGCACAGCCAGTTTTTGAAACGGCAGGACGCAAACGCTGCTGGTTTCAAGCGCAACGGCCGTGGACTGGTAATGGTTGTTACCAATGCCGTCGATACCCAGTATTTCACCCGGCAGGTAGAATCCCGTTACCTGTTCATTGCCGTCTTCCGCGGTGACAGACACTTTGGTCGTACCGGACCGGACGATATAAAAGGCATTGAAGTGTTCGCCGGAACGGAATAACTGTTGCCCTTTTCTTAAAATACGTACGGTGCTGCGGACTGATTCAAACTTTTCCAGCTGTTTGCTGTTCAGTTCGCCGGCCAGACAGTGGGAACGGATGGAACAATTGCTGCAGGAATGTACAGATGTATTGTGAGCGAATAGCGGTGCTGCTGATCCCATAATCCATTACCCCTTGGTTTTGTTGGTTTGTCCACTACGCGATATGCGTGGTTGGTTTAGGAGTAAATCTAGACCGGGGACAGGGCGGGGAAAATACGGACTTCTACGTATAAGCAGAAGGGAAAACCAAAGTATCGGTATCCGGGCGAAGTGCATACTTCCTTATTTAGAGCGAGAAAAACGGTACGGGGCATACCCCTGCATCCGCCGGATTTATTCGATTTCCAGGGCCTTGCGGATATGCCCGAGCAGGAGACGGTCATTGAAAGGTTTTTTCAGCACAGCCCGGACTCCGGCCTCGCGGACACGGCCTGCCAGCGGACCGTCAGCATACCCCGTGACCACGATGATGGGTATCCAGTGCAGCGTTTCAATCAATTCTTCAACCAGTTCTGCACCATCCATGTCCGGCATGTTCAGGTCCAGTACCAGGCAGCCGTTTTTGCCGTTGGATTGACGTGTATGGAGGAATTCCCGGGCCGATGAAAACTCCTCCGCTATCCAGCCGCAGCTCTCGACGAGCATGGTTATCGCGAAACGGACGGCTTCATCATCGTCCACGATAAAAACAGTTGGGGAGTGATCGTTTTTCACAGAAATTTCAATACCTTATTAAATAGTTATTACTAAACTAACTATTCCTGGTACTGCACATTAATATAAAAATATATATTATTTTAATTTCGTCAGAATTGACGCTGATCAAAAGTTTGTGAAATTTTGAAGGGTTAGCTAATTTCGGAGGATATCTCGAAAGTGGATCAATTCAGCCACGGAGCGAATACCCAGCTTTTTCATCATCCGGGCCCGGTGCAGCTCCACGGTCCGTTCGCTGATACCGAGATCAATCCCCACTACTTTGTTCGCCTTGCCTTCGCTAAGTTGTTCCATGACCTCTGCTTCCCGTGGTGTGAGTCGTTCAAAGAGTTGTCTGGCTTCGTTATGTATTGCAGCTTCTGCACGGGTTTCACAGTCCTGTTGTATGGCTTCTGCAACCCGGTCCAGCAGTGGTTGTTCGTCGGTAATAGGTTTCTGGAAAAAATCAACGGCACCGCTTTTTATTGCCTTGACAGCGGAGGGAACGCTACCGTGTCCGGTCAGGAAAATGATGGGCGGCGGTGTACTGGTTTGTGAAAGTTTCTGTTGTAATTCGAGACCACCGATTTTCGGCATGCGCAGATCCAGTATCAGGCAGGAAGGTATATCCGGTTCGTAGTGTTCCAGGAAAGACTCTGCCCCGGCGAATGCGGCCACGGTATGTCCGGCGGATTCCAGTAACAACTGCAAGCCTTCGCGCACACCGTCATCGTCATCGACGATAAACACCCTTGTCTCCTGCTTCATGCTGCAGAATCTATCGGTTCGATCGGTAACACGAATGAAAAGATGGCGCCATGACTGTGTCTCGGCGATGCCTTGATTGTGCCGCCATGTGCCTCGATGATGGAACGGCAAAGTGGCAGGCCCTGTCCCATTCCATGCTGTTTCGTGGTGAAAAAATGTTCGAAAATCTCTTCACCTTCTTCAGGCAAACCGGGACCGTTGTCCATAATTGATACCTCCACGTACGGGTAATCTTGCAGGGTCGTGGTTGTTTTAACCGAAAGTATATGTTCACCCTCGACACCGGCCATCGCCTCGATGGCATTTTGTACCAGGTTCAATATGACCTGTTCGATTTGGACGCGGTTAATATAGATCATCGTGTCACCGTTGTTCAGATCAGTTTCAACCTTGATATTGTTTTGAAATACCTCGTGTTCCAGCAACAGCAGTACGTCGGTGATTATATCATCAATATTGTTCGGGGAGGGTTTTCCTGAATCACCTTTGCTGTAGTACTGGCGGATCTCCTGGATAATATGACTGGCCCGCGAACCCTGGCGGGCAATTTTCTCCAGGGTACCTTCAATCAATGTTGGATCATTCCTGCCCGAATGAATGTTTCGCAACAGGGCCTGTGCCATGGTAACAATTGCCGTCAGCGGCTGGTTGATTTCGTGTGAAATATTCGAGGCGAGATGATGGTTCGTATTCAGGCGTGAAATATGCGCCAGTTCATTAAGGTGGGTGCGTGCGTCATATTCTGCCTTCTTGCGATCGGTGATGTCCCGGGTGAAACCGGTAAAGAAATGCCGCCCGTCTTCCGTGAATTCACCGACTGCCAGTTCCATGGAAAATTCCGAGCCGTCCTTGCGCTTTCCCGTGACTTCCCGGCCGATGCCAATGATCCGTTTCACACCCGTTTCGAGATATCGTTCCAGGTAATTGTCATGATTTTCGGCATGTGGCGATGGCATGAGAATACTGACGTTCTGTCCAATCAACTCTTTTGCGTTGTAACCAAAAAGCATTTGTGCACTCTTGTTGCAGGACTGGATGATACCTTTCTCATCAATGGTGATAATGCCGTCAACGGCAGTATCGAGCACAGTTTGGTTGCGTAATGTTGCTGTATCCAGTTCATCCTCCATAAGTTTTTGCTCGGTGAGGTCTGTTGCCAGCAGCATGATGCCGCCGTCTTCGGCAGCGGTGCCGGGTAATGGTATGGCGGTGCCGTGGATAAAGCGCTGACCGCCGTGGGTATAGGGTACCTTACCCTTAAAGGTGGATTTTTCCCCCGAACGTGCCGCTTCAATGTGGGATTCGAGTGCGGAATAGGCCTCGTTACCGATCACATCACGAATGTGCCGGCCGGATAGTAAATCGGGGTCTGTGCCGAACCACGCATGATGCAATTGGTTAGCAAATTCATATTTCAGGTTGTTATCAAGGAATGCAACTAAAACTGGCAGGTTATTCAGGACCAGCTGTAGCCGATTTTCTTGCCATTCCAAAGTGGCTTCTCCGGGTACTTATAATTTTCGGCAATATAGATTTTAACCAAGATTGGAGAATCGAGATATAGCCGGAAATCTTTGTTGTAGCGCAGATACGGCTGGTGATCTCGCCCCCAGTTTTGTAGAGGTATATTTCCCGTTGTTGTCTATTTTTGCTGGTTGTATGTCATTGTGGTCATATTGTCAACTTGCTACTCTTGCATTGAGGTGGGGGAAATGGCCAGGAGAAATGAAAAGCGAACAATCGGGATCGTCATCTACCCGGAAGCGGAAGTGCTGGACATCACCGGCCCGCACGAGGTGTTTTCCATGGCGGCGGCCTTCCAGCGGGAGCAACGATCGGCAGGACCATACGAAATTTTCCTGGTTGCCAGGACCCTGCAGCCGGTAAAAATGTCGTCCGGCATGAAATTACTGCCGGACTACCGTTTCGATAACTGTCCCGTGCCGCCCGACACCCTGATCATTCCCGGTGCCGAGGCCATTGAGCAGGCTATCGATGATCCGCCGGTATTGCAGTGGGTCGAGCAACAGTCCGGAAAGGTGCGGCGCCTGGTCTCGATCTGCACTGGCGCATTCTTTCTTGCAAAGCTGGGGTTGCTGGATGGAAAAAGGGTTACTACCCACTGGGGTTACTGCCAACTCCTGCAAAAGACATATCCCAATGTGAATGTCGTCCCGGACGCGATCTATATCAGGCAGGGCAATATCTATACCTCCGCCGGGATCACGGCCGGCATGGACCTGGCGCTGGCGCTGGTGGAGGAGGACACCGGCAAGGACATCGCCATGAGTATCGCCCGCAAGCTGGTACTGTTCTACAAGCGGCCGGGCGGGCAGAAGCAGTTCAGCGAATTCCTCCTGTCACAGTCCAGCAGTCTTTTCAATGAATTGATCGAGTGGATCATGCAGAACCTGTCCGGGGACCTGACGATTGAAAAACTTGCCGAACAGGCCAACATGAGCCCGAGAAATTTTACCCGGCTGTTTAAAAAGGAACTGGAACAGACGCCGGGCAAGTTCATTGAAAGACTGCGCCTGCGCCACGCGCGGATATTACTGGAAAATCGCACGGCTGCTTTGAAGGAAATTGCGGGGCAGTGCGGGTTCAAAAGCGAGGAACAAATGCGCCGGGCATTCCAGCGGGAGCTTCGCGTTACCCCACAGGAATACCGGACGAGATTTTAAGGCTGTTACAATTCATAAGTCACAAGTTTTTAGCCATATACAATTATTCAATGTTTATCCCCGGTTTAATCCTTTCCCCTCAAGGCAGGAGGAAATATTATCCCTTCCCCTTTAAGGGGGAAGGTGAGGATGGGAGTATTTAAAAACTGCTTTAATACTTGTGACTTATATCTTGTAACTTTTTGATTAAGACGCAAGTCGCTCATTATTCTTTTGGCAATATTCCACGATGCCGTTGGATTTCAGTTGCGCAACGATAGGATCCACCATCTGCCGGATATGTTCCGGCGTTGTCTCGGGCAATCCCGCGGCAAACGGCGGTTCCGGGCTGTACTGGAAGATCAGTTGTAGTACCTGGGCGACGTCCTCGTTCACGACTTCGCTGATCACGGTAAAGGCGAAGTCCAGTCCCGCCGTGATCCCGCCGCCGGTGATCCGGTTGCCGTCAATGGTGACACGTTCGTCCACTACCGTGACGTTGGGATAACATTCCAGGCAGTCCTTCCAGCCCCAGTGGGTCGCGGCCCGGTAACCGTCTAGCAGTCCCGCTTCCGCCAGGAACAGGGAACCGGTACACACGGAAGTCACATATTTCGCGTTCCGGCCCGCCTTGCGGATAAAGTCGATAGTTTTCCTGTCCTTTAATGTATCCAGCGTATCCGCGGCACCCGCCACCACCAGGATATCGATCGACGGGCAATCGGCGAAACCATAGTTCGCGGTGAGTATGGCGCCGGAATCCGATACGAGCGGTTCCTTATCCTTGGCGAACAGGAAGGTATTGAATTGGTCCACGTAGGAAAAAATCTGGTGCGGTGCGTATGCATCCAGCATGGTGACCTTGGGATAGATAAATACACCGACGTTGAGTTGTTCTGACATTATTATCTCCTCGCTTCAGGAAAGCCGTGAGACAATACTAGTCAACGGGTCCATGGCGGCAATGACATTTAGCCGGCAAAAAAAGACAACTCCCGTCATGCTGTGCATGACGGGAGTCAGTAGTTGGTTATCAATGGTCGGTTATTAGAAAACAGGTGTTCGTCATACTGGTGAGTTCCAGCATCCAGAAACAATACCTCCTGACTTCTGAATTCTGGCTCCTGTCTTCTTGAATAATATAATTAATCCGGATGTACTACACTTCCTGAAATATGATGTTTGGACTCACGCTGCCGGTTGCGCCGGAACCCGAATTTCTTCTCGATGATTATGAACCCGCCTGTCTGCAGGCGTATCGCCGGGGCGAGCTCGCCGTACGGGTG